>JACKBL010000006.1:300000-427573 GCA_020634515.1 Ardenticatenales bacterium
GCCATCGGGCGTTTGAATGTCCAGCGTGAGCCATTCCGCCGTAATCATGAACGTGCCAAAGGGGAAATTGGAGATCAGTTCCTGGAAGGATTCGCCTTCGATATACGCTTCCGATTCCCCGATGATCAGATATGGCTCGTAGGTGTGCTGCACGTAGGAGAAGATGAGGCCACCCTGGCTGTTGGTGGTCACCAGGTGCTGTAAGGTGACGGGGCGGCCAACCAGTTCAACGCTGTTGAGGGTTTGGTTGAGGGGGTAGGTATAGGCGAAGCCGGGGGAGCCGCCGCCGATGTTGAGCGGGTGGTAATCCTCGACTTTCAGCTTGATGGTGACTTTGTGGCGCAGATTGTCCGGGGTTTCGTCGTAAACGGCTGTGATGCTGTCGGCGAACATTTGCCCGGCGCTGGCGTAGCTGAAGCTGGGGTCCAGGTTTACCCACGCGCCGTTGAGGTACGCCTGTACCCACCAGTGGTCTTGCGTTTCGGCGATCAGGTCAGGATTGTGGGCGGGGTCGCTGAGGCCGGCACCGGTGTCCAGGTAGCCTTCCAGGCTGTTGGGCGTGGGGAACATGGAGAGGATCAGTTCTTCGGTACGCGCCTGGCTCAATGGGCCTTGCACGTAGCGGGCGGGGATGCCGTTGCCGCGCAGCATGGCGATGAGCAGACTGGATTGGTCCATGGCGTTGCCCGCGCCGCTCCAGAGGGTTCCGCGCGCGCCGCGCAGGCTGCCCTGGTAGCTCTCGAAGCCTAGCGAGCGCACATATTCAAACAGGGCGTTGGGATCGCCACCGAGTTCGGCGGCTTTGTCGATGACGTATTGGTCGTAGTAGTCGGCGTCAATGGTCCACTTGAGCCAGTTGCCGAAGCCGGCGGGAACGAGGCGGATGGGGGCCGTGCCGGCATTTACCGGCGTATCTTGCAGCGTTCCCCAAACACCCGCGCCTGTGTCCAGGTCTACAAAGTCGCTGGGCAAGGCGGGGATTTGCAGTTTCAGCACCAGGCTGGTGCTTTCGCCCGGCAAAATGTCGCCCAGATTCCAGGCAACCGTATCTCCCTGGCGATCCGGGAGGATGGATGATTCGAGCAGGGTGGCATTTGCCGGCAAAATCGTATCCGCCAGCAGCACATTGTGAATCACATTCGGATCATTCGTGTAGTCCACGGCTGCCAGACTGGCCATGGTCGTCGTAATGCCGCCGCTGGTGTCAATGTCCGGACGAATCGCCGCCGATCGGTTATTGGTCACCGTGAACGTCACCACCAGCGTGTCGGAAATGACCGTATCCACAATGAAATCAGATTGAATACGGGAAAGAGATATCGGATTTGCCAGAACCGGTGGCTCTGGGTTGTAAGCTGGATTGGCGAAGGGGTTGAAAAGAACGTTGTTGGGAATGTTGTAAGGTGAGACCCCCGCTTTCGCCAACGAATCCGTAACGCCCGCGGACAGCCCGGAAACGGCCTGCTGCGCCGCCGTGGCTCCCGATGCGTTGTTGATGGGCACGGCTATCTGGTTGGCCGAGGCTGCGTCCACGGAGCGGACTCGGGATGGTGATGGGAACACTGTTTGGGAAAAAAGGGCGAGGCTCAGTAGTATGGAGAGAGCCTTGTACAGAGGGCGACGTATGCGGCGTGTAAACTTCATTTGGGGATCTCCTGATTTGGGCGACAATTGGGATGGGCTGTCGGTTTTTTCGAAGTCGCAAACGAAACGTATACAGGACAACGCAGCCATCAAGCGGTTTGCTTTGGCTGCTTTTGCGTGGGTGTCGTGCGTGGAGGGCGGGCCAGGCGCTGCCGCACGCGCGCGTCCGGTTCTTGCCTGGTTGCCCATAACTGGCTGAAGTAGAGGATGAAGCCGGCCAGGATGCCCGCGAGGATCGCGCCTGAGGCTTCCGCCTGATAGATGACAAAAATCGTAGCCAGGCCAAAACCCAGGCTAAGAGACAAATCCGGGTTTTTGCCGGTGAGAATGCCGCGGTCGATGCCGAGGGCGACATCCATCAGAATTAGCCCTGTGGGGATGGCGATTTCTCGCTCAATGGTGAAGGCGAGAATGCCGATCGGCATCAAGAGGGGGAGGAACAGGAGGGCGTGGACAATGCCTGTCGCCAGGTCGGCGAAGAGAATGGAGAGGAGGGTGAAGAGAATGCCGGCACTCCACCCCACCAACGCCCCTTGCCCAAAGGTGCGCCAGTCTACCTCCTTGCCGGAGAGTGCCAATACGCCAACAACCGGCGCGCTCAGCAAAAAGGCCAGGAGGGTTGCCTGCCCCGCTGCCGATAGTAGCAGCCGCCAACCCCGCCGCCGTCCGGCCACCTGGGGACGAAAATGCCGCCAGAACGCTCGTTGATCCAGCCAGACGGCGCGCGCAATACTGAACCACCGTCGTGCTTGCCCGGCGGCCTGTTCCTCGTGGTCGTCATGAAGGGGCCGAATTTGGACCATACGCGAACCCTGGTGATGGTGGCCTTATCGGCGGACCGTGATTGTCCACCGACGAGAGTTGTTCGCGGACGACGGCAAACGGTGCGCGCCAGACGCAACGAAAGACAGTGTCTCTTTGCCGCACTTGGGGCATGGCCAATGCTGTATGCAATTGATAGCGATCAAACTTGTAACGACTAAGCCAGATTGGACCAATTTCCAGCTTTACGAAAATACCAACAAACGCCTGCTTGCGGGATTCTTGCAGGGGGTTTGTTGGAGGTGAAGCTGAATGCCGGCATCTCCTCGCTTTACCCTTCGGCTTGTGTCTAAACGCACCCCAACAACACAATCCGACAGGTTCCCACCGATTATTTGCCGCTGCCCCTCAAACTCGTGTACGGGAAGAACCGGGAATGACTTTCACCGCCATCTTCCCGGAAGCTACGCTGATGCTCAATCGGGAATCATGTTATCAAATCAGGTTATTTTCTCCAAACCAATTCGCTGCTTTTTCCATCTCCAAACGGAAAAAGTGCCAATTGGCATGAATGTCAATGACAATCGTCATTCGATGTCTTCTTCGGCTGCCAACAGGATGTCCAGCCAGGCATCTACCTCCGCATCGGAGAGTTCTCCTAGTCGATCTAGCAACCGCGCCGCTTCGTCACCGCGCGGCGAATGCGCCCGCGTCGTTTGATTGATGACGCTGCCGGCGGAGGGGGAGATGGGCCTGATCTGACCGAGGGCGTCTGTTGCCAGTTGCGCCAGCGTGATTCCCTCGTAAAAAACGGCGATGGGAACCGAGACGGCCAGCCCCGTTTCCATCGTCTTTTTCAATGATAGGGCCATCAGCGAATCCACGCCCAGGTTGATCAGCGCTTCCTGGGCGTCAATGTCGCCGGCGGGCAACCCTAATAAGTCCGCCAACTGTTGCCGCAAAAACGCTTCCAGCAAGTCATAGCCGCCCCCGATCGGCGCCTCCACAATTTGCGCCCGTGTCAGGGTATGAAGGGGAGAGGAACGGTCGGCCAACCGGTGGTCAGGATGTCGTTGCGTAGGCGGACGCATGACGGCGGCCTGGATGATGTGCGGGCGGCGCAGCAGTTGCGCCAGGGCTTCCAGCGCCGTTGCCGGCGGCAGGGGGAGGAGGGTGGCATTGAATGTTTCATCGCGGGCGGCCATGCCCGTTTCCGCCCACGGTCCCCAGTTGATGCTTAATGCCGGCATTCCCGCCCGCGCACGATAATGGGCCAACGCATCCAGAAACGCATTTGCGCCACTATATGCACCCAAGAGCGGAGAACTCAGCAGCGTCGCGACGGAGGAATAGCAAACGAAAAAGTCGAGCCGTTCCGCCGCCGTCAACGTATGCAGCAGCCAGGCTCCCACCGCCTTGGGCCGCAGCGTTTCCCACAGCGTTGCCGCCGTCAACTCGGTCAGCGGCAGCCGCGCCGCCACACCCGCCGCGTGAATGACACCATACAGCGGTTGCGTCTCCTGTCGCAAATACGGCGCAAGCGCCGCGCCCAACCCGTCCGCGTCGGCCACATCAGCAGCCACAACCGTCACGACCGTGCCCGCGCGCTCCATCCGGCGTACGGCATCAATCTGCGCGCCGAAGCGGTCCAAAACGGTCGCATCATCCCAGCGATGCCGTGGCGGCAGCCCTGTACGGCCAAGCAAGATCAATCGCCCCGCGCCCTGTTGCGCCAGCCATTGAGCCGTCCGCAAACCCAATCCCCCCAGACCACCCGTAATCAGGTAGCTGCCATCCGCGCGCACCGGTATCTCTCGTGACGGGGATGGCAGTGCAAAAGCGAGGAACCGGGCGGCATAACGGCTTGTCCCGCGCCAGGCCACCTGAGTCTCCGCGTCGTTGACGCCCAGTTCGGTCAGCAAGGCGTGAACCGCGTCCTGATCCTCTTGCGGGGGCAGGTCCACCAATTTGCCGCGCGGAATGTCAAACTCCCGCAAAGCCGCTCGCCCTAAGCCCCACAACGTCGCTTGCCCTGGGGCGACAGGCGCATCCGCCAGGGGATATGCCCCACGGGTGGCGAATAAAATAGGAAGGTCGGGCAATGATTGGGCGGCTGCGCGCAGGAGGTTGACGGCGGATAGATTGACCGCAAGCTGCCCGGACCGCCATGCGTCCCCGGCGGTCTGGGGTGGCGAGGGCGCGTCCAGGCCCCACAAATAGACGACGCCATCATATTGCCTCATGGTCAGCATGGCCTGGTAGTGGGCGAGATTTTGGGGGTCGATTTCATAGTCATCACCCGACCTGACCTGATAGCCATGACCCGGCCAGACGAGTGTGCACCGATTATCCTGGCCGTCACCGATGTCCCCGGCGGTCAAAGCAGTTGCCAGAGCGACGCCAATTTGCCGGGCGTCGGCGAAAATTAGCCAGTTTTGTCCGTGCGGCGGCGTCGGGGGCGGCGGCGCGGGTTCCCAGGTCATCTGGAAAAAAACGTCTTCTTGAGGTGACTGCTCGCGCGGCAGATAACGAAAATGGACACCGCGCATGGTTGCCAGCAATATGCCGGCATCATCGTAAACCTCGACGTCCCCACGACGCGATTGCCGATCGGCGTCGTCCGGTGGCAGCACCTTTCCCCGACTCCACGCCCGTGTCCCCGGACGTCCATACAGCGCCACCTGCTCCACGTGGCTCAGCACGAAAGCGCCGCCAGGGTTCGCGGGATCGGCGGACAGCAAGGCGGCCAGGACGTGACCACAGGCATCCAACATCGCCGGGGGAAACTGGTAGCCGACCGCGGCGTCATCCGGCCCGCGCAGCTCGGCGACAGCTTCCCCCGGACCCAACCAGAACCGTTGCACGGCCTGGAAGTGAGGCCCCCACTGATTGCCGCGGGCGGCCTGCCGCGCATAGAAATCTGTGCCGGTCTCTTCTTGAGCGCAGGCGTCGCGCCACGCAGCCAGATTGCCGGTCGGTTCTTGTGCCGGCATTTCCGCCGCAACCCACGCCTGACCACTCACATGCAGCACCCAATCGCTATCACCCTGGAAGGCGCGGCTATAAATCTGGAACGCGCACCCTCGCCTGTTTGCCGGTGTGCGCCACACCATTTGCACCCGTGGTAGCTCACCGTCACGCAAATAGAGGGGTTCGTGAAAAACCAGTTCCGTTATCCGGATCGCTCCCGCGCCAAAATGCGCCACCAGGGCCGCGGCGACCATTTCCAGGAAACCGGCCCCGGGCATAACCCCTTCTCCCCGCACGCGATGTTGCGCCAGGTAGGTTAGTTCCGGTTTGTCTAGCGATAGCTCCCATATGATCTGGTCGGGCAGGTGCGCCAGCAGGGTCGGCGTGCCCAGCAGGGGGTTCCCAGAAACGGGCGGCGGCGACCAACGCCCTGTTCCGGGCACACCGGCAGGCTGTAACCAGAAGCGTTCACGCTGCCACGGGTAGGTCGGCAGGGAAACGGCGGGGCCGGGGGTCAGGTGGATGCGTTCCCACGGTACGGGGAAACCAAAGGCGTAAAGGGCGGCAAGGATGCGCAGAGAGGACCCGGCGTCCTCGGAGGAGGGAAGCAGGGGGAGAATCAGCCGTTCGGCGTCTTCCTCGGGGAAGGCGTCCGCCAGGGCCGCCGTCGTGGACTCTTCCGCGCTCAGGGAGACGAAGATGTTGTGCCCGCCGGCGCGCAGGGCACGCAGTTGGGCGGGCAAATCCGCCGTTTCCGCCATGAGCGTGGCCAGAGGCATCAATCCCCAGGTCGCCCATCGGGCCAACGACTCGGGGCGGGCGTCTGCGTCGTCGGTGATGAAGACGGGCTTGAAGCGACGGCGCGGCCGTCCCCGGCTGACGGCATAGGTGGACGAGGGGATGTCGTGGAGAAAGGCGTCGAGGGCGGTTAAAATGCCGGCATGATCCCTCCCCACCAGCGCCAGATGAACCGAATGATGTTCGCGGCGGAGGCTGGCCGTTTCGCAGATGGCCGCCAGCGGCAACCCCGCACCCGCGTTCGCCAGGAAATGGCGGTAGGCGTGGGCCAGGTCTCGCAGCGCCGTCGGTGTGCGCGCGGAAAGGGGTAAGAGATAATGGGCTTCTCCTGATGCCGCGGGCGAAGAGGGAGCGGCAACGGACGCCGGCGCCGCGGCCAGGACGACGTGCGCATTAGTCCCGCCAAAGCCAAAGGAACTAACCCCGGCCAGCGCCGGTCCTGTCTCCGGCCAGGGTGTTAAGGTGTGCGCGACGCGCAAGGGCAGCGCCGCGAAGGGGATGTTCGGATTGGGCGTATGGAAGTGCAGGGTAGGGGGGATGGCGCGGTGTTTGAGCGCCAGGGAGACTTTGATGAGGCCGGCAATGCCGGCAGCAGACTCCAGATGGCCTAGATTGCTCTTGACCGAGCCAATCAGGCAGGGCTGCTCCGGTGAGCGGTCCACTGCCAGCACCGCGCCCAACGCCATCGCCTCCAGCGGATCGCCCAACGGCGTCCCCGTACCGTGCGCCTCGACATATTGCACGGCCCCAGGTGAGACCCCGGCCCGCTCATAAGCCGCACGCAAAACAGCCTCCTGTGCCCAACGATTGGGGGCGGTGAGGCCGTTGCTGCGACCATCCTGGTTCACCGCCGTTCCCCGGATAATGGCGTAGATCGCGTCTCCGTCCGCCACGGCGTCCGCCAGCCGCTTCAAAACGACCACGCCGGCGCCTTCGCCGCGCACAATGCCGTTGGCACCGGCGTCAAACGGCTTACAACACCCATCGGGCGACATCAAACTGGCTTTCGTGAAATAGATCGACCCCCAGGGAGAGAGCAGCGCATTGACGCCGCCGGCAATGGCCAGGCGGCACTCTCCGCGCGCCAGGCTGGCGCAGGCCAGGTCCACGGCAACCAGGGAGGAGGAGCAAGCTGTGTCCACGGCCACGCTCGGACCGTGGAAATCGAACACGTAGGAAAGGCGGTTGGCGGCGATGCAGTAACCGTTGCCGGGGCAGGTGTAGGCGTCAACCACCTCCGGCGCGAAACGGGAGATTTCGCCATAATCGTTGCTCATGATGCCCACAAAGACGCCCACGGACGCGCCTGCCAGTTGGGAGGGAACAATGCCGGCATCTTCCAGGCTCTCCCAGGTGACTTCTAGCAGCAGTCGCTGCTGCGGGTCCATCTGCACGGCTTCAACAGGCGCAATCTTGAAGAAGGCGGCATCAAATTGATCAATCTGATCAAGAAAGCCACCCCGGCGGGTGTTCATTTTTCCCGCAGCCGTTGCATCTTCATCATAAAAAGAGGCGGCCCAGCGTTCCGGCGGCGTTTCCCGCACGGCGTCCCCGCCCGCACGCAGCAACTCCCAAAACGCCTGCGGGTTGTGCGCGCCGGGAAAGCGGCAGCCAATTCCGATGATGGCGACAGGTTCCATGCTGATTAGCTCAGTATTCCGTAGTCAGGTGATGGGATAGGGCGGCAATGGTAGGATATTCATAAGCCAACGTGGGGCTAAGTTCGATCCCCAACCAATCTTCCAGGTCGGCCGTCATGCTCACCGCAGTGATAGAGGTGAGTCCGTAACCGGCGAAGGGTTGTTCAATGTCTATTTCGTCGGGGTTTAGCAGCAGCCAGGTGGATAGGCGGTTAATGAGCCAGTCTTGTATTTCTTCCTCTCGCTGCGGGTCAGGCGATTTGGGCGGCAGTGCGGACAATGTGGTCTCCTATCTGATTTTTGAGCAACTGGTTGGCGCCTTCGTAGATTGCCAGGATTTTGGCATCGCGGAACATCTTTTCCACGGGGTACTCTTTGCTGTAGCCGTAGCCGCCGTGGAGTTGGACGGCGTCGGTGGTCACTTGCATGGCGATCTCCGAGGCATAGTATTTGGCCATGGCGGAGAAGGTGTTGGCCTGCGGATGTTGTGTGGCGGCGTAGAGCGCGGCGCGGTAGGTGAGGGAGCGGGCCGTTTCAATTTTCACGAGCATGTCGGCCAGCAGATGTTGTAGGGCCTGGAAGCGGATGATTTTTTGCCCGAACTGTTCGCGCTGGCGTGTGTATTTGATGGCTTCGTGGTAGGCGCCCGTGGCGACGCCAACGGAGAGGGCGGCAACGCTGACGCGGGAGCGGGCGAGTGTTTGCAGGAGTTGGAGGAGGCCGCGATTGGGTTTGAGGCCAATAAGGTTATCCACGGGAACGGCTACGTCTTGCAGGATGAGCTGGCGAGTATGGGAGCAACGGATGCCTAACTTGTTTTCGAGCTGGCCGAAGGAGAGGCCGGGGGTGTCTTTTTCGACGATGAAGCAGGAGATGCCGCCTATGCTGCCCGTGCCGGCAAAAATGCAATAAATATCCGCCTGTCCCGCATTGGTGATCCACTGTTTGACGCCATTGAGGACGTAGTAGTCGCCTGATTTCACCGCTGTCGTAGAAAGGTTGAGGACGTCGGAGCCGGCATCCGGTTCCGTCACGGCCAGCGCCCCCAGCTTTTCGCCGCCGGCGAGCAGGGGGAGGTACTTTTGTTTTTGCGCTTCTGTGCCGCCGCACTTGATGGGCAGCGCCGCCAGCGTGGTGGATGCGCCGAAGGTGGTGGCCACGCCCAGGCAGTATTGGGCGATGGTTTCGACAATGCGAAAAGGCATCAAGGGGGAGAGACCGAGGCCGCCATATTCGGCTTCAAACATGCCGGCAAATAACCCTACCTCTCGAAATTTGCGCAGAATGGCTGTGGGGAACTGGCCTGTTTCATCCAACTCCGCGCGCGCGGGCAGGATTTCGCGGCGGCAGACCTGGTGCGTCAGCGCCAGAAGCGCCTCTTCCTCGTCGGTGAGCGGGAAAAGCGGGTCTTGGTTGTACGAGATCATGAGTCCGTCCATCGTTCCAGGCGATTCGCCAGATAATCGTGGCGACACGCATGACGCTGTATTTTGCCGCTTGAGGTTTTAGGAATCGTGCGCGCCCGCAGGAGAACCACGTCATCAGGGAGGATGTCGTGCTGCCGGACCACGGTGCGCTGAATGGCGCGGCTGATTTCCTGGGGGAGGGGGGTGGCGTCCGGGTGTGGCTGCACTTCGGCTATCACGATCAATCGCTCGGCTCCGTCCCGATCAACGGAAAAGGCGGCGCAGCAGCCGGGGCGGATGGCTGTATGGCTTTTTTCGACGGTTTCTTCAATGTCCTGGGGGTAGTAGTTGCGCCCGTTGAGGATGATCAGGTCTTTGATGCGGCCGGCGATGAATAGCTCTCCCGCATGGACGAAGCCGAGGTCGCCGGTGCGCATGAAGGGGCCTTCGTTTGTGCCGGCAATCGTGGCGGCGAATATCTCCTGCGACTGTTGGGGACGCTGCCAGTAGCCCTGCGTGATACCCGGCCCGGAAACCCAGATTTCGCCAATTTGCCCGTCGGGGCGGCGTTGACGTGTTTGCGGGTCAACAATGGCAATGCGCGTGTCTTCTTGCACAAGCCAACCGCAACCCACAAGCGTTTGCGCTTCGTCGTTGCCCATATCCGCGGCCACCGCCCGCCCCTGAGCCAATGCCGCGTTATCGAACGCCGCGAACAGGGGCATCTGCTCCCGTGTACCGCCGGAGACGAGCAAAGTGGCCTCGGCCAGTCCATAGCAGGGATAAAAAGCATTGGCGCCGAAGCCCGCGGGGGCAAACCGGGCGCTAAACGCTTCAATGGTGCTGGCGCGTACCGGTTCCGCGCCGTTGTAGGCGGACAGCCAGCAGCTCAAGTCTAGCTGCGCCACCTGTTCCGGCGTGATCTTGCGCACGCACAATTCGTAGCCAAAGTTGGGGCCGCCACTGTGGTCAACGCGAAATTCGGTGATAGCTTGCAGCCAGCGTAAGGGGCGCTGGATAAACATGAGGGGAGACATCAGGTAGCCGGGGCAGCCGCTGAACAGAGGCTGCAAGATGCCGTCGATCAGGCCCATGTCGTGGATGTGTGGCAGCCAGGTGAGAGATGTGCTTTGCTCGGAGAGCTGAAAGACGTGCTGCATGTCGGCGAGGTTGTGCAGCAGGTTGCCGTGGCTGACCATGACGCCTTTGGGGGCGGCGGTGGAGCCGGAGGTGTATTGCAGGAAGGCGAGCGTGTCTTCATCGGCGGGCGGTTGTTGCCATCGGGGGGCGAGGTCGTTTTCTAGCGTGTCCGTGGCCAGCCAATGGATGGCGCGGAGGGCGGGATGGGCGTCCAGGAGGGGTTGGGCGTCGTTGAGGAGGGTGGCTGTGGTTAGGGCGGCGATGGGGCGGGCGTCTTGGAGGATGGCCTGGAAGCGGGGGAGCGTTTGACGCAGGCGGTAGGGTTCGGGCGGGTAGGTGGGGACGGCGATTGTGCCGGCATACAGGCAGCCAAAAAAAGCGGCGACATACGGCAGGCCCGGCGGATAGAGCAGCAAAACGCGCTCTCCCTGCGCCCGAATTTGCTGCAAATGCGCGGCAATGTTTCTCGCCTGCCGGTCTAATTGCCCATAGGTGAGTGTCTCGTTTTCCGGCTTGCCGCCAAAGAGGAACGTGTATGCCATTCTGTGGGGCTGCTCCGCGGCGCGGGCGCGCAAGAGCGAAGTCAATGTGGGAAAAGCGGTGGCATGGGGCATATTTCGCTAAGGGTTGACGATGAAATAGAGCACGGAATTGCATCGTCAGTTTGGAAGAACGGTTCCGTTCCTAAGCCAGGAGAGGCAACAGCCTGGCGGCAGGCTCCACCAGACGGCCATCGGCATCGTAATGGGGCAGGCCATTGAAGGCAAATACGTGATCGATGGCGTACAGGCTGCCGCGCGCGTAGTCAAGAACGAGAACATCCTCAGGACGATGGGGAATCTGTGCTTTGAGGGAATCGGGCAGGTATTGCGGCATGGCTGCCTGGTGCCATTTGAGGATGATCTTCTCCGGCTGCTCCGGCGTCGGGTAGAAGCCAACGATTTCAAATTTGCCAAAGTCATGGGAGGCCAGGACAACGCCTTTTTTCTCCAGGCCGCTCAGGTGTCGCTTGGATTCGGCCACGTTGCGGAATGCTTCGTCCAATTGCAGTGCGTATTGCTCAACGCCGCGGACGGGCATGAAAATGGTCAGGTAGTAGGCGACGATCTGGTTGTCGAGGAAGGCGCGTTGTAAGTGAGTGAGTGTCTCGACGCTGTCGTTGACGCCTTTGACGATTGCCGGCTGGCCTTTGATTTGAATGCCGGCATTTTGCAATGCCCTGATTGCCCGCTGCGCCTGTTCGTCCAACTCCGCCGGGTGGTTGATCTGGGCGATGACCTGCACCTGCTTGCCGGGGCGGGCGGCGGTCTGGCGCAGGAAATCCAGCAGTGTTTCATCCAGAAACCGTTCCGGGTCGTAGGCCAATCCTTTGGTGGCAAAGCGGACCGTGCGGATGGATGGCATCTCCAGCAGCCCCTGGACCAGACGGATCAAATCCGTAGAGCGGCGGAAGGCGGCCGGATCGCCGCCGGTGAAGAGTACGTTGTCAATTTCCGGGTGCTGCTGCAGGTACCGCTGTGCTGCCTGCACCTTGCTGTCGTAGGAATGCGCCGGGGCGGTGTGCTCCAGGCGAATTTCATTCACCTTATAGCAGAACTGGCAGTTAGCGACGCAGTAGTCGTCAATGTGCAGCAGCAGCGTTTTCTCGTATTTGTGTTGAATAAATGGCTCGTGTCCCTGGCGATAGGTGCGGTTGCCGTAGGGGTCAAAGCGACCCACAAATGGTTTTTCGCCCGGCGGTGGCAAGACAATGTTCAGTAGTTGCTCCCGATAGGGCGTGTCTTGTTGGGCAATGAGTTGCGCGTAGTGCCCGGTGACGCGAAAAGGCATGAAGGATGCGCGCAGCGCGCGCAGGTAATCTTGTTGCTCGCGCCCTGACAAACCGACGATGGTGGCGAATTCGTGGAATCCGTTAATGCCGGCAAAAACCTTGAGATTCACGCGATCTTCCTCCCGAGATAGGCTTTCAGTTCACGGCACGTGGTGCGGGTATGTCCCCAGAACCGCCCGTAAAACCAGAAAACGTCATCTTGTCAGCAGCCCCCCGGTCTGGCACATCCAAACCCTGCAGCGCCTCCTATTTTACTCATGAACTTCGGGGCTGCCAGTGTAATTAGGCAGTAGAAATCCGTGCTGAATGTAACAAGTGGTGCTCATGGGGCGGTCCGGCGCGTTGGATGAAAGATGACAGGAGCCTTGACCGGGCGACCTGGTCGTCCGGCATCGCCGCGGTGTCCGGGCAAGGGGGCGTGAATAGACATAATCTATCTTTTCGGATGACGTGACGACGTATAGTTAAACTAACATATATTAGCTAAAGAAACGTCTCTTGACGGTTATCACCCCTTTGCGTATCAAGACGCACGCCGGGGCGGAACTCAAAACATCCTCAAGCAAGGACAAGAATTTCTGGGCCTTTAGGATTTCGTGGGGCTTTGTCATTCTGAGCAGCGCGAGGAATCCCTACACCTAAATTTCCGATTTATTCAGCCGGGCAACTAGACGCGCCTCTCTTTGTCCGATTTGTACCGGCATTTGTGCCGGCATTTTTACCGGCATTTGTGCCGGCATTTTTACCGGCATTTGTGCCGGCATTTTTACCGGCATTTGTGCCGGCATTTTCCCACGCGCCGGCCACCACAACAGGCATACTACACGAAATACGAGGGTCCTTTGCACTCGTGCGGACAAAGCCGGCCGGCATGACAGCGAGACCCCTGTGACCCTTTAGCACGATGGGCGCGAGATGACCATCAGGGTTACGTTGGGCGAGTCCCCCCCCACCCTTTTCCTGTCACTGAGAATTAGATAAGCAGTCCGGCGTCGATAGCAACCACCGCCGCCGGACGCGCTATACTTCGGAAGTTAAGGGTTCGTGTCCACCCAAATTGGTCCAATCTGTTATGTAAACGAGAGCAAAGGTTATGAATAATTGGGTTCGTCGTTTGTTGATGGTAGGCGCGCTGGTGATCACCCTGTCAGTGGGGATTGGCATAGGCGTGGCGCTAGATAGGTTGGTGTTTACCGCATTTGCTGCACCGGATAATGTGAGCGCGGATGCCATGCCGGCATTTAAGCTGATGGCCGAGGCGTGGAACACCATTGACGCCAACTACGTGGACCGGGCAGCCGTCGAGAGTACGTCGCTTTCTTATGGCGCAATTGCCGGCATGGTAGACGCTCTCGGCGACACAGGACACAGCCGCTTCCTCACCCCCGAAATGCTACGCGAAGAACAGATACAGAACCGGGGCCAATTTGAAGGCATCGGTGCTTACGTAGATATGCGCGACGGACTCGTCACCATTGTCTCCCCCATTGACAACTCCCCCGCCCAGGAAGCCGGCCTACAACCAGGTGACGTGATGATGGCCGTGGATGGCGTGGACGTGACCACGGGCTTCACGCTCGACGAAGTCGTGCAGCGCGTGCTGGGGCCGGCCGGGACGCAGGTGACGCTTACCATCTTCAGACCGGACACAGGGGAGACCTGGGACGTAACCCTGACGCGGGCGCGCATCAAACTGGTCAACGTAACCTGGGCGCGGATTCCGGGCACGAACCTGGCCCACGTACGCATGTCGGCCTTCAGCCAGGGCGTCACCGACGATCTGCAAAAAGCGCTGGGCGAAATCGCCGACGCCGGGTTGGATGGCATCATCCTCGACTTGCGTAACAATCCAGGCGGCCTGCTCAGCGAAGCAGTCGGCACAACCAGCCAATTCCTCGGCCCTGACAACAACGTCCTCATACAACGCGACGCCCAGGGCAACGAAGTCAGCACACCCGCCAGCGCCAACGGCGCTGCCCTGGACGTGCCTCTCGTTGTCCTCATCAATCAGGGCAGCGCCAGCGCCAGCGAGATCGTCTCCGGCGCGCTGCAAGATGCCGGACGTGCCCAGCTCGTCGGCGAAACGACATTCGGAACAGGCACGGTCCTCAACCAGTTCGCCCTCTCCGATGGTTCCGCCATGCTGTTGGCAACGCAAGAATGGCTCACCCCCAAAGGGCGCGTCATCTGGCATGAAGGCATCGCCCCCGATGTGGCCGTTGATCTGGAGATGGACACCCGACCGCTGCTGCCCACCGCCGAGCGCGACCTGAGCGCCGGGCAGCTTCAATCGAGCGGGGACGCACAACTGCTGCGTGCCATCGACCTGTTGCAAGGTCCATAGGCGTTGCCCACCCACAGCGCGGCACACGCTTGCTGAGCTGACCGGCGACGACCAACCCAGAACCACCCACCTTTCGAGATCATCATTCACGCCTAAAACGCCATTTTGTGTTACACTTGCATCAATGGCAAGGCATGTAACGCTTCCCATCTCTGGTCGTCCCATTCCCGCCGAACCCGCGTGGCTGCATCAGGCCAGCTACTTGTTGGAAGTCGGACAAAGCGTCAAGACGGAGACCACGTACCGCAGTGGTCTTCGTCTTTTTGCGGACTGGCTGCAACATTTTGGCCGCGATGGTTACGTGACGACGCAGGCGTGGCCCCTCTCGCCCGCGCAGTTGACGCAGCCAACCGTCCTCCAATTTCGCAACTGGCTCATTGCCAACCGCTCTCGTTCCACGGCAACAACGTACATGGCCGCCGTCCTGGGGTATCTGTTCTTTCTGGATGGGTTGGATTTATTGCCGGCATCTTTCCGCCTCGGAAAATTGCAGCAACAGCTCAGCCGCCGACAGATCGAACGCAACCAGGCCGAAACCGTCATTGATCTGGACGAAGCGCGGCAAGCCATCCCCCTCATCGTCACCTACTACGACAACCTCCCCCTCCCCCCACAAAACGCGCCCTTCAACCGACGACTCTCCCTCCTGCGCAACCGCGCCCTCGTCCACGTCCTCTACGCCACCGCCGCCCGCCTTTCCGAAGTCATCTCCCTCAATCGCGGCAACGTCGCCCACGGCAATGCCAGCTACGCCAACGTCACCGGCAAAGGGGCCAAACCGCGTACCATCTACCTGCGACCCCATGCGCAGCAGGCCATCCGCGCCTATCTATTGGAACGACGGGACACCAACCCCGCCCTGTTCGTCGCCCACAGCCGCAACACGCGCAGCGCCCGCCTCTCCAAGACCTCCGCGCACAATGTGGTCAAGGCTGCCGTGCGCGCGCTCAAGCTAGACCCCACCCTTTCCGCGCACGACTTTCGCCACTACCGCGCCACGCAGCTTTTGCGTGACGGGATGCCGCTGGAAGTCGTGCAGGAATACTTGGGACACGCGGACATCTCCACCACGCGGGGCATCTATGCCCCCGTGCTGGGCACGCATGTGGTGAGCGAGTGGCTGGATAACGTGGATCAGTCGCCGGCGGAAGCATCCGCGCAATTACGGCGGGATGGAATGCGAACAGGTACGGAAGACGCGGAACGTACATGATGCCGCCATTATTCACCAACCGCCAACCCACACAACATTCGCACAGGAGTTCAAAATGAAGAAATCAATACTCTGGCTGGTCGCGGGCCTGGTCGTCGTCATGTTGGCCGTGGCCCTGCCCGGCCTCGCCGCGCGCGCCCAGGCGGATGCCCCCGATAGCAGTCTTCCCGGCGGCACATTTGCCGTGCGCATTTATTACAACGAAATCAGCGACCTGGATAACCTCAACGGCTACGATGTTTGGGAATACAACAACCTGAAGGAGCGCTACGTGCTGGCATCCATGACTCAGGACGGCTATTACCAACTGGCGCAACAAGGTTGGCGCATGGAGGTAGATGAAGAAGGCACGAACATGCTCAACCCGGCCTACGTGGACGCTCTGCTAGACGAATATCGTACGGTTGATCAGCTCTATGCGGATATGGACGCCATCCATGCCGCCAATCCCACCATCACGGAAATCGTGGACTATGGCGATAGCTACTGCAAGAGTATTGGTGGCTGCGTAACCCCCGGCGGCGACGCGCAGGCTGGCTACGATTTACGCGCCATGCGTATTACCAACCAGGCCATCACCGGCGACAAGCCCGCCTTCTTCCTCATGGCCAACATCCACGCACGTGAAATCACCACGCCGGAACTGGCGATGCGCATGATCGATTGGCTCGTCAACGGCTACAACACCAACGCGGACGCCACCTGGATCGTCGATTACCATGAGGTCTGGGTTGTCCCCTCCGTCAACCCGGATGGGCGCTGGATCGTTGACCTGGGCACGCAGCCGCCCTACAACAACGGCCGCTGGACGCAGCGCAAGAACGCCAATCGCAGCGATGGCTGCAACAGTTGGCCGCCAAACGGCTTTTCCCAGTACGGCATTGACCTGAACCGCAACCACAGCTTCATGTGGAATTCGGGCGGCAGCAGCGGCCAGCCCTGCAACCTGGAATTCCGCGGCTCTAGCGCGGCCTCCGAAATGGAAGTGGCCCAATTGGAAACCCTGGTAAAGTCGATCATCCCTGATCAACGAGGTCCGGGAATCACCGACCCCGCGCCACTGACCGCGACCGGTATCTTCATTACCATGCACAGTTACAGCGAACTGGTGCTCTGGCCGTGGGGTTTTACCACCTCACCCGCGCCCAATAAGGTTAACCTGCAGAAAATCGGTGACAAATTCGCCACCTACAACGGCTACACGTCTTGCCAGCCATCAATCTGTCTTTACGACACCAGCGGTACGTCGGACGACTTTGCCTATGGCGAATTGGGCGTCGCCTCCTTCACATTTGAAGTGGGCACTTCCTTCATGCCGCCGTACAGCCAGATCGATTCGATACAATGGCCGGACAATGCTCCCGCGCTGCAATATGCGGCACGCATCGCCCGCATGCCCTACAAACTGGTCGAGGGACCGGACTCACGCAACCTGTCCGCCACTCCCTTCGCGCCCAACCAGGTCTTCCTGCGCGCCGAGTTAAACGATACGCAAAACGGAGGACAGGTGATCAAGTTTGGGTTCTACTCCATTGACAAACCGTATTGGGTTGCCGGATTCTCGCCGCACGCGCTGTATCCGCGAGATGGTTCGTATAACACGAGCAACGAAGTTGGCGCCGCGGTGATTGACACCAGCGGCCTGACACCCGGTCGCCACATCATCTACGTCCACGCCATGGACGTGAACAACAACCTCGGTCCGGCCAGCGCTATCTTCCTGGACGTACCGTAGGAGAGATACTGTAGGATTCAATGGGTGCGGCGCACGCATATGTACGTGTGCGCCGCACCGTTTCATCGTTGTTGGGGGAGTTGGCGTCGCGCGCCAGGGGAGGTTATCATTGATCGTGAAACCGCCTCCTAGTTTTGCCCTTTTTGTTAGCGCCAAACATTGAACAGGACCTTTATGATGAATAGCGACATTCTTTCTGCCCCCCTGCCCGCGGAGACAGGTTCATTTCTCCCGCTGCTGCTGGTGATAGCCCTGGCGTTTATTGTGCCGGTGCTCATCAATCGCATCAATCGCTGGCTGGCGCTGCCCGTGGTTGTGGGCGAGATTTTGCTGGGCATATTGCTGGGTCAGGTTTATCCGGAACTGGCATCGGATACCGTACTGGCTATCTTATCCGAGATCGGTTTTGGGATTCTGTTTTTTCTGGCCGGCACGGAAATAGACTTCCGCAGCCTGAGAATAAATCGGGCCGAAACAGGAAAGAACAGCTTAAGCGAGACATTGCGCAGCCCCGTGCCTCTGGGAATCCTCAGTTTTTTGTTGACCCTGTTGCTCTCATGGGGTTTCGTTTATGCCCTGTCGCGCACCAATCTACTCCAGGGCAACAACTGGCTCTTTCTCATCCTCATTTTTGCTCCCTCGTCACTGGGCCTGATCGTGGCCGTCCTCAAGGAAAGCGGTTATATCAGTCGTCCTCTGGGCCAGACCATTCTGGTTGCGGCGACGATTGCTGACTTTGGTACGCTCCTTATTCTCACGATTGTCGTGGCTGTGATTGAGATTGGCGGGTTTCACCCAGAAGTGCTGCTGGTGAGCCTGGTATTCGTGGGGTTTGTGGCCGCGTATGTGGCCTTCAACTACGTTTACACCAGCGACACGGTGCAGCGATTTATCTCGGCCATAAACACACCGACATCCCAGGTCAAACTCCGCTTTTCCTTTGCCCTGTTTCTCACGTTTGTGGTGTTGTCGGAGCAGTTGGGCGCGGAGATTGTGTTGGGGACGTTTCTTGCCGGCATGTTAATCTCCTTGCTCGCCCGTCCCGAAGACAAAGAAGTGGTACACCAACTGGAATCCGTCGGCTTTGGTTTCTTTATTCCCGTGTTTTTTATTATGGTGGGCGTGCGTTTTAACGTAGGCGCGTTGTTGGCGGACCCGGAGGCATTGTGGCTTGTGCCGGCATTTGCCCTTGTCGCCATCCTGGTCAAAGTCGTTCCCGCACTCCTCTTCCGTTGGTCCTTCGGTTGGCGCGCCACCATCGCCGGCGGTATGTTACTCACCGCGCGCATGTCCCTGATCATCGCCGAAGCCGCCATTGGCGTCGAACTCGGCATCCTCACCTCCGCCATCAACGCGGACATCATCCTGCTCGCCATCGTCATGGCCACTTTGGGGCCGCTGCTCTTCAACCGCCTCATACCCCCCATCACCGATGTAGGGGCGCCGCCCATTATTGTTGCCGGCGCGGACAAATTCGGCCTGGAAGTGGCGGAACAACTGCGCGGTCACCATGAACCCGTGCTGCTCATCGACGACGACCCCGGACGCATCGCGCAGGCGCGCGCCCGGGGTTTCGAGGCCATCATCGGGCGCCTCGACCGGCCGCACAAGGAGATCGTGCCTCACCTGGCCCGCGCCAACCGCCTCGTAACCACCTACGCAGACATAGAGCGGAATTATGCCATTTGTCGCTATGTGTGCAGCCAGTTCGACATCGAACACATCGTCACCCAGGTCCCCGATCCGGCGGCGCTGGACCGCTTTCAACGCCTCGGCGTCACAGCCACCAACCCGGCTACGGACTACGCCGCCCTCGTCGTCATGCTCACGCGCAATCCGGCCGCGTTTGACCTGATGACGCGCATTGACGATGACAAGGAGGTCCACGAATTCGTGGTACGCAATCCGACGGTCATTGGGAAACGTCTGCGCGACCTCAGCCTGCCCCCAGGCGTCCTGATTCTCGCCGTCAAACGAGAAGGCGAACTGCTTGTGCCCACGGCGGATACCCGCTTTGAGCGGGATGACCATGTGACGCTGGTCGGCGCGGCGGATTATGTGGACCACGCCTTCGCCGTTTTCACAAATAGTGACGGATCGGCGGTTCAGTGATATGCTAGAGGTTTGTTTGCGTCATTTCCAGACGGAAGCTAAGTGGCTGCCCGCAATTAAATTAGCGGAAATGTGCGGGCAGCTTGTCAGTAACCGCCCGTAAAAAGTGTGAAGTTGTTTTCGGGCGGTTACTAATGGCATGTCAGTTTAGCGAATCGGCCAGATACGACACGCTCCTATGATCTCAAGAAGTTTTGAATTAGTATGCTGAACCAAGAAGAACAAATCCATTCGCCCGATGCCACGCTGGCGGCGGAGACCGCCCGGCGACGTACATTTGCTATTATTTCGCACCCGGATGCCGGCAAAACCACCCTCACGGAGAAATTGCTGCTCTACGGCAATGCCATCCATCTTGCCGGCAGCGTCCGCGCCCGCCGCGACCAGCGCAGTGCCACCTCCGACTGGATGGCGATTGAGCGGGAGCGTGGCATTTCCATTACCTCCACGGTGCTCCAGTTCCCTTACAAAGGCTGTATCATCAATCTGCTGGATACGCCCGGCCACCAGGATTTTTCGGAGGACACCTATCGCACGTTGATGGCCGCGGACAGCGCGGTGATGGTGTTGGACGCGGCCAAAGGCGTGGAGGCACAGACACGGAAATTGTTTGAAGTATGCCGGCAACGCGGCATCCCCGTCTTCACCTTCATCAACAAAATGGATCGCCCGGCGCAAGACCCGCTAGGACTGCTTGATGAAGTAGAAAACATCCTGGGAATGCAGCCCGTACCCATGAACTGGCCCATCGGCGACGGCGAGAGCTTCCTCGGCGTCTATGACCGCCTCACCGCGCAGGTGTACCTCTTTGACCGCACGGTGCGCAACCAGACCATTTCGCCACAGACGATCACGACGCTCGACGATCCGCGTGTGCGCCGGGGTTTGAGCGATGCGCGTTTGGACGACTTGCTTACCAATATCGGTCTGCTGGATGAGATGGCGACCTTTGATCTGGCGCAGGTGCGGGGAGGACGGCAAACGCCCGTTTACTTTGGCAGCGCCCTCACCAACTTTGGCGTGCGGTTGTTCCTCGACGACTTCATCCAGTATGCTCCCGCGCCCGGTTCTTATCATAGCGATATGGGTCCTATTCCACCCACCGGACCAGACTTTTCCGGCTTTGTCTTCAAAATTCAGGCGAACATGAATCCACGCCACCGCGATAGTGTCGCCTTTGTGCGCATATGCAGTGGGCGCTTTGAACGTAATATGTCGGTTCATCACCCGCGCACGACGCGGCAGTTGCGGCTGTCCCGCCCCTACAAGTTTTTCGCCGACGACCGCGAGGTGGTGGACGATGCCTACCCTGGCGACATCATTGGCCTGCCGGGAAATGATTATTTCAGCATCGGGGATACGATAAATGCCGGCAGCACGCTCTTCAACTACGACCCCATTCCCACCTTCCCCGCGGAACACTTCGCCCGCCTCATTAATATGGACGTGAGCAAGCAAAAGCAGTTCATCAAGGGACTCGACCAACTACGCACCGAAGGCGCCATGCAAATCCTCTACGAAGCCGACGCCATGCGCCGCGATCCCATCCTGGCCGTCGTGGGAATGCTCCAGTTTGACGTGGTCGAAGCCCGTCTGGAAGGCGAGTACGGCGTGGTCACGCGCCGACAGATGTTGCCGCAGTCCATTTGTCGCTGGATCGAAGGTCCGGAAACGGACATTGCGCAGCTCCCCTGGCGCTATGGTCTGTTACGCGCCCACGACACCGCCGGTCGCCTGGTCGGCCTCTTCAACTCCCAACATGAACTGACCTACTATCAGGGTAAATTCCCTCACCTCAGTTTCAAGGAAACGCCGTGAAGAGGCGTGTCAGCCTTCCCACAAGCCGCGACGAGGCGTTTTGGGCTTGAAATCGAGCTTCCGGGATAATTTTCACAACCACCTTCCCGGAAGCTGTTTTGATACCAAGTGAATCGAGCTTCCGGGAAGATCTCTGGGACCATATACCCTAGAGGCTGACTAGATACCTTCCGGGAATATCTCCAACCATCCGGGCCATCCGTGACTATTTTCACCCCTCATGTTGCGCCCCGCTCATCGGGGCCGCCCTGGAGAATCAAAAATGAGCGAAAAACACATACTGGAACGACAAAATGGGATCATTGCCGGTGTCTGTGGCGGCATTGCCGCGTACTATGGCTGGAGTCCGTTTATCATTCGCCTGATATTCTTCTTGCTCCTGCTGCCTGGTGGACTGCCAGGTCTGCTGCCTTACCTGGTGTTGTGGCTCCTGATCCCCAAGAAACGATGAGCCATTTACAGAAAAGTCGTGTCATACACCACAGGAGTCGTGAGAGCCGTTTGATATTCTAAAGGAAACGACCCAGGAATCGGGGGCGGCGGAGAGACATAAACTTGCAGGAGGGCAATATGTCTTACGCTGTTTTTCTCGAAGTACTCGCCCGCGCCGTCTCCGACCAGAAATTTCGCCAGGAAATCTTTGAAGACCCGGCGAACGCTCTCCGCGGTTACGACCTCACGCCTGAGGAAGTGGCCCTGTTCAACGGGCTTGATGAAAGCAACTGGGACGCATTTGTGGCCCAGTATGGCTCACTAGGACCCGATGGCAGTATCCACCCGGGCACTGGCACCTGACACACCTGACACTGGATGGCTATTCTTCATGGAGACTGAGAAGATGTGTGGCTTCACGCTCACATCGTTCCCTGTCGGCGGCATGCGCCCGCTGTGTCGCCGACAGGCACTGTTCCAGGTAAGTCTTGCGCCGCGCGGGATCCTCCTCCAAACGCGCCAACTCCAGCAACAACAACGGTAAATAATCCGGGCAGCCCTGCTCTTCAACCAGTCGCCGACCAACAGAGAAATGTGCTACCGCGCGCGCCTTATCCCCCTTTTGCCGTGCCGCCACTCCCTGAAAGTACGCCACGGCGGGCCGCCACCAGGATATGTTGATTGCCCCTGCTTCCGCCTGATCGAGCAGCGTCCTTGCTTCCGCGTTGCGCCCTTGCGCCAGCGCCACCTGCGCCAGGCCAATCAGCACCCGCGTGTGTTCTACCGCATATTGCCTGGTGCGCGAGCCAATGAGCGATTGCGCCTGTTTCAAATGATAGGCGGCTTCGTCCCACATTTCTTGTGCCGCGGCCAGGTTGTGACCCCATTGCAGGTGGGCTTCGACCAGGGTGTAGTCGTCATCCATGTCTTCTAGCATATCCACCGCGCGCCTCAGGTCTGCCGCGGCTGCGTCGTATGCGCCCAGGTAACCATGAATCCCCCCCCGGTTTGCCAGGACGATGGCTAATAGATTCCGCCCCGCCTTCTGTGCCAGGAGGGCCGCCTCGTTCAGGGTTTCCAGCGCTTTGGTTGCGTGTCCGGCTTCAAACTGACACCAGGCCAGATTGTTGAGCGTGTAGCCGACGTTCACGGTGACGCTGAATGCGCGCGCCAGCCGTACTCCTTTGCTGAGGGCGTCGATGGCCTTGTCTAGCTGACGCTGGGAGTAGTAAATGAAGGCGCTGGCCTCTAGCGCCAATGCCAGGCGGTGCTGGCTACCTACTTGCTGGCAGAGGCGCACGGCCTCATCGACTTCTTGCAACGCTTCGCTGTAATTGCCGGCATTCGCCGCCGCCCAACCATCCCACAAATACGCCAGCGCCAGGTCATCCACAGTAATCCGCTCCGCCAACGCCTTCACCGGTTGCGTATAATTGACAATCTCCCCATACTTTGATTGGCGAAACTTCAACTCCGCCAGCAAGTTATTCGCATGCGCGAGATGCCCCCACGCCTCATGCGCTCGCGCCAGCGCCAATGCCTCCGCAAACAACGGTTCCGCCCGCTCATATTCCCCAAACATCAACCAGATATGTCCCTGCGATAGCCCCACATGCGCCGCCACATCCGCGTACTGGTCCACGCCCAACGCCTGCAAATGGTTTTGCGCCAGCGTATACAGGTCAATTGCTTCCCAATTGGCGTAAATCCGGCGCGCCTCATCCGCCGCCCCCACCGCATACGTTAACCCTTTCTGCCGCAGCTTTGCCTGCCCGCAATGATACGCCAACACGCCATAGTGAGGTTTCAGGTTTTCCGCGTGGGTCGCCTCCAACCAGGAGACAATTTGTGTATGAAGTTCCTGCCGCTGCGCGTAGGGCAGGCTTTCGTAAGCCACCTCGCGCATCATGACGTGCTGGAATTGGTGCGTGATGGTGGATTCCGCGGTCACTGCCTGCGCGATGTCCGCGTGTGACAGCTGCGCCAACTGCTGCGCCATGTGGATGCCCGGCGTGGAACCGACGAGGTGTTGCAGGAGTGATAGATCAAAGCGGCGGCCAATAACGGCGGCTATCTGTGCCAGGTAGCGGGTGGATGCCGGCAATCGGTCCAACCGCGCCAGCACCAACCCATGAATCGTATCCGGCAACTGCACCCCCTCCAGCCGGTCCCTATCCAGCGTTACCCGCGTCCCGCGCCGCAGCACGCCCATCCCCTCCAGCGCCTGCACGGCTTCCCGCAGAAACATGGGATTGACGGGACTGGCCTGCCCATCCCGATCCCGTAGCCCCAGGCGCTGCTCCACCGCCGGCGGCAGCTCCAAATCCCCTATATAATGCCGCAGGAGTTCGGAAGCGTGCCGCGGTGGCAGATCCGCCAGCGGCACACGGCTGCACGTTGGCCGCAGCAGCGCCGCCAGGGGTCTTTCCGCTTGCGCCGGCGCGTCATGGTGGGCTTGCATAGTCAGCACGACGGCGAAGGGCACGTCATGGACTTCCTCGGTGAGCGCATCAATCATCTCTAAGGTGGCCCGGTCCACCCAATGCACGTCCTCAAAACACAACAGCAGCGGTTGCTGCCGGGCGCGACCCAAAAAGCAGCCCCGCACCAGGTCAAAGAACCGTACCTGCCGGGCTTTCGCCGTCAGGTTGGCCAGCGATGCCGGCATTTCTCCCCCCAAACCCAGCACATCCCCCCATAAAGCCGCATCCTCCCCCGCCTCCGGGAAAAGCGCCTCGGTTTGTTGACGCACGCGCTCTTGTTGGGAAGATGCCGGCATCCCCGCCTCCAACCCGAAAAAAGCGCGCCAAATCTCCAACCACGGCCCATAAGGCACATCCACCATGTGCGACTGGCAAAAAGCTACGTAATCCGTCCCCCCCTGCGCCCGCCAATAGGCTATCCCCTCCACAACCAGGCGCGTTTTTCCTACACCCACCCCGCCAGACACGGCGACCACGCTGCCTAATCCCCGCAGGGCCGTGTCCAGGCTGCCCAGCAACAGGTCCATCTCCGCCTCCCGCCCCACCAGCGGAATCGTACGCGCCTGCCGGGCGTCATCCAACCCCAATGCCGGGCGCGGACGTTCGCGCAGCGCGCGATAAGGCCGAATCATGACTTGCTTCCCCTTCACCTTCACCGACGGCATTGCCGCGAAGACCGCCACATTCTCGGCGCGATGCGCGGCAGCCTCCGCCACGACCACCTCTCCCTCCTCGCTCAATTGCATCAGCCGCGCCGACAGATTAACCACGTCTCCCACCACGGTATACTCTCGCCGGCTCTCGGCGCCAATGGGTCCGGCAAACACCTTACCCGCCGCCAGCCCCACCTGCTGCCGCGTGATGAAGTCTGGCTTTTCCCGCTGCAACGCCAGCGCGCAGCGGACCGCTCGCTCTGGCGCATCCGGGGCCACGGGCGCGCCAAACATGATGTGCAGTTGGCTCCCCTTGTCCCCGATCAAGACGCGATTGAGGTAGGCGGATGCGCCCCCATAGCGAGCCACGATCTCCTCCGCCCAGGCAAAATACCGTTGCAACAGCGTGCCTGCCGCCGCGCTGGCGTAATCCAGGCCGCCAAACTGCACAAAGAGGCTGGTCACGGGGCGATGTTCCGCCAGCGAGAGGTGGGGGCCGAAGTTCAGCCCTTGCACCAATGCCGCGGGCAGGAATGCCGGCGCCGCCTGCGCCAGTCGCGCATGGTCCGCCTCCGAAAAATGGGACCAATCTAGCAGCGGTAGTGCCGGCAATGCCGGCAACGGATGCACCCACGGCTGAAAATCCCTGGTGGCGGGAGACCCCACTTCACGCATCAAGGCCGCGCTGGCGATCACCTGCCGCGCGCTCGCCTGCTTCTCCGCGTTCACCGCATCATCCACGCCCGCCCCGGCCAGCACAAATTCCGCGTGCGTTTCCGGATCGCCGACCACCATTTCCAGGCATTCGCCATAACCCACGCCGATCTTCAGCGTGAGGGGGAAAGTGGACGGTTTCCCCGGAGGGCGCTCCGTTTGCGCCTGGCTCAACTGCGTCCACATCAACGACTGCATCTTCTGGGCGCAGACCAATGCCCGCCGCGCCGCGTCCGTCACGCCCCCTTCCGGGAAGTAAACGGTCATGGCGTCCCCGTGGAAGTGGCTCACCGCGCCGCCCGCCTCGTGAATGATCGCAATCAGGGGCGTGAAAGTGTCCTCCAGGACGCGGCTCAACTCCTCCGCGCCCCGCGGCCCATCCGTCGCCAGTTCCTCGGACATGGCTGTGAAGCCGGAGATGTCCGCGAACAGGGTGGCGGCGCGAATCTGGCGCGGCTCGCCCGGCGTGGGCGGCTCCCCGCGCAAAATCTGGCGCGCCAGCGTCACCGGCAAGTACGCCGCCAGCCGCCGCGCCCAGGGGACAACGTGGGCGACCTGTGTTTCGTCCCTCATAGTGCGCCGCGTCTATTCCCCATTCCCAAACTGCCGCGCCAGCGCCTCCCACCCTTCCAGCCCACCAGGCAGCCCTAGCCGCGGCGCCAACTGCGCCAACGCCTGCAGCGCCTGCGCCAGCCCTATTTTTTTGGCCATCAGGTAGACCATCACCCAGGCCCCCACAGCTTCCTGGATCGATCCATTTTGCCGATGGATATGTCCCATATTAAAAAGCGTGGCGCACAGTCCCGCTTTGTCCCCGATTTCCTGCCAGATTTGGAGGGATTGCTGCAAATAGGCGAGGGCGGTGTCGTAGTCGCCGCGGGCGTGAGCAGTCGTGGCCATATTATTCAGGGTGGTCCCTTCCCCCGCTTTGTCCCCGATTTCCTGACAGATTTGGAGGGATTGCTGCAAATAGGCGAGGGCGGTGTCGTAGTCGCCGCGGGCTTTGAAAATCTGGGAGATATTATTCAGGGTGGTCCCTTCCCCCGCTTTGTCCCCGATTTCCTGCCTGATGTGGCGGGATTGCTGCAAATAGGCGAGGGCGGTGTCGTAGTCGCCCAGATGAAAGTACTGTTTCCCTGTTTGTCCCAGCGCCTCCGCCTTGATCCGGGGATCGTCCGCCTCGCGGATAAGGGGGAGCCAATCCTTGAGTAGCGTCTGATAGAGGCCGGCACGGTTTAATGCGCCCACAATACGGTCCAGCGCCAGCCGGTCGGCTCGCCTTTGTTCTCCGGCTGCCTGCCACGCCTGATGTACCAGGAGCGCCTGGCTTATCTCTGGTCGTTCGCGGCGATAGACGTAATCCAGGTAAGCGGCTGCCGCGAGCCGCCACGCGCGGGCCACCGGTGGTACCCCCTGCTGCTCCAGCCAGGTCACCACGGGGTGCGGAAGCTGGTATTCATGCACCTGCCAGCGGGCATGATACTGCCGTTCCACCAGTGAAATAGCCAGCAATCGTTGCAGCAGTTGCTCCGGCGCGGGCAAATCCAACCCAATCTTCACCACACCTTCCGCCGGTACGGGTGTCTGGTACGCCCGCAACCGCGCCAACAGGTCGCGCTCCGCCGAATTCAGGTGCGCCACAATCCGCGCCAGAGCCATGTTTGTTTGCAACTCCGCGTTCGCTTCGTCCAGCGTCCGCAAGAACGCTTCCTCTTCCGCCGCGTCCATATTCCGCATCGCGGCAGCGAAGAAATGCAGCCCGCGCCCATTGCCGTGCAGCACCCGGTGTACCTCCCGCAGCCGCTTCCGCTCGCGCAGGAATGCGGGAGGCAGATTTTGCAACAGCGCCATCTGCAAAAAGTCGCCGTAGCCGGCATGGCGCAGCGGCCAATGGTCTGCTTCCGGCCATGCCGGCCAACGCCAGCGGGAAGTAAGCAGCAGGATCAACCTCGGTCCGGCCACGCTTTGCGCTGCCGCCAGCCATGCCCGCAGACGCTCGTCTGTCAGCGCCAGCGTCTGCGCGTCTTGCACCGCCTCCAGGTTGTCGAAAAACAACACCACCCCACGCTCCTGCTCCGCCAACAACAGTCGCAGCAATAATTTGATGCGGTCCGCCTCCTGCGTCAGCCGTCCGACGCCCCTGGTATACCGCTCTGCCTGCGTCGGGCTGAGCGTCAGCTCCATTTCCAACATAAATGCGTCCCAATCCCCCTCCGCCCCGGCTGACCAGGCAAAAACAGTATAGCCGCGCCGCTGCAAATCTTGCGCCAGCTTGCCTGCCAGAGCGGTCTTCCCCTGCCCGCCCGGCCCCGTAATCAGCAACTGCCGCAACCCTCCCCGCCGCCAGCGACTCTTCAAATCGCGCAGTTCACTGCGCCGCCCCACAAAGCGCGGCGGCAGACTGATCTGCTCCAGCGTCTGGTTGGTCCACGTCTGGGCTTGTGGCCGCGGCGTAAACGTCCAGGTGATCAGCGGTTGCGCCGCGTTCTGCGACACCAACGCGGGCAAGCACCACTGTCCCAGGCTCATTTCGCTTACGCCCGCCGCATCGTTTTTTAACCAGATGCTTTCCCGCAGCGGCGTGGTGATCGCCTGGCGCGCCTGCTGCAAAGCCACGTCTATGCGCTCTTTTTGCGCCAGCGCACGGCATAACGCCTGGTTAAACAAAATGCCCGCTCGCTCCAAAACCGATTCGCGCATCCCAATCACGTGCGGAACGCCCATCTGGCTCAACCGCCACATCAACCCCTGCGTCAATGCCAGCGAACTCCCCTGCCCCGACTCGCAAGCAGACAGAACAATACCCTGCACGCTGCTGCCGAAAAAGGCCTGAGCAATCTCCTCATCCCGTACCAGATCGCTACGCCCATCGTCCGCCTCAAACTGGAAAATCGCATACGGCGGTTCTTCCATGTGCGGCGCATCATAAAATTTGCCGTGACCAAATAGAAACAGCAAATGCGGTTGGAAATCGCCCAATAATTGCTTCAAAGTAGCGAAGCGTCCATCGTCAGGCATCTCCAGTTGCACCACGCCCTCGTTCACCAGAGACGCCAACGCTTCCAGCACCAAAGCCTGTTGCTCCTCCACGCTCAACCGACTGTGTTCCGCGTCCAAATCATCAGGCAGAGAGGTGAACAACAGCACCCGCAGCGGTCCCGCTTCCGGCGCCGGGAGCGTCGTCGGCCTCGTTGGCAACTGGCGTAATAGCGTAAATGCCGGCGACTTACCCAGAAACGCATAGTCCGGGTGGTACAACACCTCCCACGGCAGTTGCTGGATAGCCGGATCATCGCTCTCAATGACCACGCACAAAATCGCCAACCCCGCTGCCTGCCGTGCCTGCGCGAAATCTCCCGCCAACTCCGGTTCATCCGCCACGAGCGCATTCCACAGCAGAGCGCCCATATTCTCCAACGCTTCATCCGTCACCACGTCATGAAAAGCATATTTCAACGACAGATCAGCGCTGGCATGCCGCACCCACGGATACCGCTCCAACAGCCCCACCCGAGGGCGAATAACAAACGGCGTCCCACTAACAATTTTGCCCACAACTTCCTCCTGACTCGCCGCAATTCAACGAATTGCGCCACAAACCGCGCAAATCAACGAATTGCGCCACAACCCGTAGGACAATTCGCCAGAATTGTCCGCAAATCAGCGAATTGCACCACAAACCGCAGGACAATTCGCCGGAATTGTCCCCCTCGCAAATCAGCGAACTGCGCTACAAATAACGGGCAAATGTCCACTCCCATTCGTCCCACTCGGAAACAAGCCCCGCCCTAACAGGATTCTGCAAGATGTACTCCCGAATTCTCACCAACTCAGCCTCATCACGAACAACATGATCGTAACTCTCCTCTTGCCAGAATTTTCCCCGACGCTGCAACAAATTATTCGCCTGATTAGCCGTAAACAGCTTGAGAGAGTGCATGATTGACGAAAGACTGTGATACTCGCCATCACCTTTTTGCAACGGAGAAAACATAACGTGGACGTGATTGCTCATAATACAAAAGCTATCCAGATCGTAAACTCGCTGGTGTCGGTAGTGAAGGCTATCCACCACAACCTGAGCTATTGCTATCTGTTTCAGCCAGTGTGGGCCATCCGTAGTGTTGTCAAGATATTGATCAACGTTGGCAAAGAACCGCTTCTGTTCGCGGTACTCTGCTTGTTGTCGCAACAACGATCCCAGAGTGGATTGGTTTTGCACAGCGGCGAGACGATCTTCGTATGTCCGGCGTAGCATGTGGCGCACATGGGCGGGAAGTGAACCCGCAAGACGGAAAGTGACAAATAAAGTCGCACCGGGGGGTTGAATGTGGGGTAGATGGCGGCGATAGGTATGGTTATATCGAAGTTTGTTCATGTTATACGGGACAATTCAGCGAATTGTCCTACAGGAGACAATTCAGCGAATTGTCCTACAGGAGACAATTCGGCGAATTGTCCTACAGGGGTGTGTGAGCAGGGTCGGCGGTGGGTAAGATGTCTGGTAGGGCGTATGTTTCCGCGAGGGGGTGTTGCTTTGTCTCCGCCCCCTGGTAGATTTCAACGACAGGAGGGCGAAATGGGGCCAGGTCTATGACACCTTCAAAACCGCAGAAGGGGCACTCCTCCGTAAAGCGGGGGCGTAAATCACGCAGATCACGCAAGAGGCTATATTCGCGCTCGCAGTTCCAACACTTAAACTTAAGACGTCTGGTCAGGGGATTATCCATAATTATCATGTCCTTCCTTCGCTATGGCACAAACCTGGCCTACTTCTTTCAAAACAAGAGAAACACGGAACTCAAGGTTCCTACGGTGAAAAAGGTGATGGAAGCTATTAACAGGCGTCGTTTGTATTGGGCGCTTTTGTGGAAAAAGGCTTCCAAACCTAAAGGCTCATCTTGTTTCACAGGGTCGCCCTTAAATACTTTGGGGTCTACACGCCAGTTACGGGGAATCAAACTGATTAAGGTTAGCAGCAGGGCCAAAAACCAGCAGCCAAATGTAATATAGAGCCATTTATCTACTGTAACCACTGCCTTTTCTCCCTGTGTCAATTTTAGCACAGTTGCATAGAGGCCAGGAATGGCAAGTTCCAGCGTGACCAATTGTTGTCCTAACTTGTCCATAAGCTCGCTTTGAGCAGCATACCGCTCGTAAAACTTATCGCGCAATATTTTTTCGCTGCTGTTTAGGGGGCGTGTGATGATAGGTTGATCGTCCATTGGCTTATTATGGCTGATATGGAGGCGAGTTGCCAAGTAAGCGCGACAATTCGGCGAATTGTCCTACGGTCGTTGTAGCGCAATTCGCTGAAACGGGACAATTCAGCGAATTGTCCTACGGTTGTTTTAGCGCAATTCGCTGAAACGGGACAATTCAGCGAATTGTCCTACGGTCGTTGTAGCGCAATTCGCTGAAACGGGACAATTCAGCGAATTGTCCTACGGTGAAAAAGGGAAAAATGCCCGATGGAACGGTTTCCATCGGGCATTTTCGGTTTGGCGGGCTGTTGGTACGGGCTTCTTCCTAGTCGAGCGGGGTGATCTGGTAGTAATCTACGTACCAGTGGGAGGGGCGGTACTCATCGGTGGAGGCAAAGAGGCCGAAGTAGGGGTCGTTGATGTATGATGTGTCGGAGGTGTGACCGTGCCAGACGCCATCCACGTAGAAGGTGAGGCCCGTATCGCGGACTTCAATGCGATAGGTGTGCCAGTTGGGGACGGGTTCGTTGCCGGTGAGGCTCTCTTCCTCAAACCAGACGCTATAGTCGTAGCTGAGGCGCTTGAGGGCAGAGCCGCCGCATTCGGGGCAGAAGTCGAGGTAGTCCACGCGCTCAAAGAGGAGCTTGTGCGGACCGTGGTAGATGACGTTGAAGTTGTAGAAGTGGTTGAAGCAGTTGTCGGTTTCGTAAACGTTGCCGATTTCGGGGCAGGCATCGCCGTTCCAATCGCCGCCGAGGATGGCCCCGTGGCTGACGAGGTTGGGCGGGACGCCGGCGCCTTTGACGAGTTGCGCCTGGTATTCGATGACGTAGGGAGGTGTGGGGGCCTGGCGCAGGGGGCTGGTGACGAACCAATCCCAACGGTCGTTCATCATCAGTTCCAGGTAGCCGCCGTCAATGTAGGTGGAGCGGGGATGACGGTCGTAGTCTTCGGGAACCCATAATGAGGTGCGGCGGACGGTCCAGCCTGTGCCGGCATCGTCGAAATCATCACGATACCCGCCCACGACCTGCTGCACATTCGACCACGTCCCTTCCCCAAACGTCCCCACGGCGCGCACGCGATAGAAATACGCATTATCCGGGGACAAAGGCTGCGTCACCTGCGCCGAAGTCGTATCGCCCACGCTGTAACTGGTGAACGCGGCAAAATCCGCCGTGTGGGATTCATGAATCTCGTAACCCTCAATGCCGCTGCCCATGCCCATCCAGGTAAGAAGCCATTGGTTGCTGGCGCTGGGGCGGGAAATGGGATTGAGGGTGACGTAGGGGAACGATTTGGAGAGGACGGGCAGGGCGACCATGTAGGAATCGGACACGGGCACGTCAATGATGGTCGTGGCGGCGCTGCGCGTGATCACGGCGCCCGCGCCGGCGATCATGGCCGTATTGGTGACCATATCGCCGGCAATGAGGTCGTCGGCCAGGGTTGCCTGGAAGGTGATGGTCACCCAGTCGTGTGGGGCGATAATGCCCGTCCAGGTGATTATGCCGGCATTATAAAGGCCATATGAAGCTTCGGGAAAAGTGAGACTATCGGTGATGTAGGTCAGTTCCGCCGGCAACGTGTCCGTTACCCACGCATCCAAAACGGGCGAGGCGGCATTGTTACTGATGGCAATCGTGTATTGCAGCACCGCCGCCGCCGCCGCTTCATCTAGATCAACCTGCTTTTGTGAGCCGGTGAGCGCATCCGGCGATAGCACCTCCGCCGGCGTTTCCTCCGTGGCCGGTGTGCCGGCATCTTGCGCAAAAACCGCGCGCAGCAAAACAAGCGTTAGCGCCGCCGCCATCATCAGCGTGAGCAGAACACGCCCGATGTGCTTTGGCAGTTGCCCCGAGGGGATATTAAGCATCATTCATACCTCCATACAGGTCTGAGGGTGCGCCAGATAATCTGGCGTGCGCCAGGTATTCTGGCAAGGCAAGTTAATTTCCACCGCGGCATCGAACCGCGCACGCGGCCACGGGTGGTTGTTAGAAAGGGTGAAGCTGATAATGGATTGTCCCTTTTGGCGGCTGAAAAACAGGACGTTTTGGTGACGATTCCCGTTCTGGCAGCCAGCGGGATATATTACCTATCGTCGCCGCTTCCGTCAAAATTCGCGGGCAATGGGATCAGGAGTTGGTCCGCGGGTTGGCCCGGATAGGTCAGGCGCGTGAGGTTGTCGCGGGTATAGAGTCCCAGGGAGAGGGTGCGTGGGGGGGGCGTGGATGCCGGCATTTCAAACACATGCCACTGCCACACCACATCCCCCGCCCGCAAAGACGGCGCAAAAGCATCAAAGCCGTCATGCTGCGCCACCAACACGCCCTCAGCATCCAACAGATGCGCGAAAATCGCCAGGTCGGCGGGCAACGCCTGCTCGACGCGCCACATCGTCAGCAGGCGCGGCGGCCCGTCCGGCAGCCACTGACTGCCCAGAAACGTCAGCCGCCCTTCAAACGTAGCCGGCGGCGTGGTTGCCGGCGGCGGCGGGGGCAGTTCCCACACGGCAAACGAGGGATGATTGGGGCTGCGATAGAGGGGTTGCGCCACGCCCGCCAGCGTGAGCAGGTCCGGCAGTGGTGGCGCGTACTCCGGCGCGAAGAGCTGTGCCGGCATTTCCGCCGGGAACACCAGCGCTCGCCCACCCTGCACCCAACGCGCCTCTGGATCGCGCCCCAGATTACGCCGCAGTGAGTCCGCGTCGATGGGGTCCACGCGATCATCCGCCACGACCAATGTCGTCGGCGGTTCGGCGGCCCAGTAACGCGCCATCTCGTAGACGACGGTCTGATACTTCTCGCGTGTTTCTACCGCCGCCGGCCAGCGCCGGAAGCCATCCGCCAGGGTACGCCCGCCGTTGAGGAGCAGGAGGATGCCGATTATTGTTGTTACTGCGTATGTGCCTGCTTTGGTTGTTGTTCGCTCGTGACTACGCGAAAAAATCTCCTGGAGGGCAAATGCCGGCAGCGCATAAACCACCGGCAACGCCCCAATCAACCGCACCGTACTCGGCGCGTCCGGCGTGACCGCGCTGGGGACCAGTGCCAGCCCCAGCCACAACAGCACCAGACCATAAAATGGTCGCCGCCAGCGCCACAACGCCAGCCCCAGGCCACCCACGAAAAACAGCGCCGTCAGCGGGTCAAACAGCGGGCGATTGGGCAGCGAATACGTCCAGCGCGGGTCGCCGGTGAAGGCGAAGACGCCCAGTGTGGCCCGCGTCGTCGCCCATATCGGTCCCCAATCCCCCTGGCGCAAAGCCGCCAGCGGCCCGGATAGCTGCCGCGCGCGCTCGTCCAGGCTGGGGTCGGCGCGCAGGGTGAGGACGAGGGGCAGCGCCAGCAGCAGCGTCACGGCGAAGATGACGAGGGGCTGTCGCCAAAGCTGCCGCCAGGATGACGCCTCGTCCGCCGGCAGGGGGCTGAGGCGGCGGCTGGCGCGGCGCAGCGCCAGGTAGAGGAGAAAGAGAAGGGGCAGCAGGGGCAGGACGCGGGCGGCGGTGTAGCTGTAGAGGGTGAGGCCGAGGAAAATGCCGGCCATAACAGCAGGGCCAACCGTCACAGGACGCTTCCGCCAATACCAGGCCATGCCCACCAGCAGCAACGGCTCCAGGATGGGGCGCAAGCCGACGCGGCTGAAGATGATGGGCCACCAACTGAGGGCGAGGAAAGCGCCGCTGATGAGGGCGGCCAGGGGGCCGGCGTCGCGTCGCAGCCAGCGCATGACGGCCGCTATCAGGAGTAGACCGAGGGAAAATGCCGGCATTCGCGCCGCCAGCACATTATCCCCCAATAACACCTGGAACGGAACAGACCAGTAATGATACAGCGGCTCGTGCCCGAAGCCCTCGCGGAAAAAGAAAGCGTGTTCGCCACCGCGGATGTTCTCCACGATGTCCGCGTTTAGCACCTCGTCCTGCGCCAGGCCGGGGGGCACGTCGGGCAACGCCACCAGCCGCAGCGTGGCCGCCAGCAGCAAGACGAAGGTGGCCGCGAAGAGCCAGCGACGACGGGAGGCATTAGCGGACATCATAAATGTAAATGGAGTAGCCGATACGCGCGTCCGGCTCGTGGGCGCGGAACCAGGCGAAGACGGTTTTCTCGTCCGTGCGCAGGGGTGGCTCGCCCAGGTTGCTGACGCTGATGGCATACAGCCCCGGCGCGGGGTGGTCGCGGTCAAAAGGTACGTTCCACCAGAGGTCGAAGTGGCGCGGCACGCCCGGCAGCGGTTCGTAGGGGATGCCGTAGTAGGCGGGGTCCGCCGTGCCAAACCAGGACAACTTCACGTGCGCGATCTCGTTCGCCGCCAGCCATTCTTGCAGACGGATTAAATCCTGCCCCCAGTCGATGTTGCTGTCGATGAGGACGCGCCCGCCCCGCCCCGGACCGCCGGCGGCGGCGTTGAAGTAGCTGAGGTAATAGGGGTGGATGAGGAGGGTGCTGCCCAGGATGGAGAGCGCGGCCAGTCCGAGGAGGGCGCGCGGCCATTTTGCCCCGCCTGGTTCGGGCGATGACGCGGCGATGCCGGCAACCAGTAGATACAGAAAGGGCAGCATGGGCAAGAGATGGCGATAGCCGATGTTCAGGGCGCTTTGGATGCTGAGGAGGAAGTAGAGAAATGCCGGCACAAACAGAAAAAGCGCACGGGCGCGGGTGCTAGTCCGCCACAGCCGCATCACCAACGCCACCGGCAACAGCAGCAGCAACGGCAGCGGCGTTTTCACGAGAAAGGCAATGGGGAAGTAGAGAGGAAAACCGGTATCCGAAAATTGCCCCAGGAGAAAACTGGGGCGTCCGCCGCTGCTGATGAGCAAAATCTGCTCAATGCCGGACCAAAACGTGGGCATCGGGCCGCGCCAGGCGTTCAGCGGCTGCAGCAGCGACGATTGGAAGTCGAAATTAGCCCATTGCCCGCCGAAAATGGCCCAAACAACAAGCAAACTGCCGGCTCCCGCCGCCCCATACTGCCATAACCGCCGCCATGCGCCGCGCCAGGATCGATCAGGATACAGCGGCAGCACGGCCAACAGCGCGAAAATGGGAACGAAGCTAAGCGTGGAGAGCTTACTGCCAAAGGCCAGCCCCAGGGCCACGGTGGCCGCCAGCCAGCGCCACCAATCGGTCTCCGTCCACAGCCGCCACAACAGCCACGCCGCCAGGAGCAAAAACAGCGTCCCTCCCAGGTCAGTGGTCGTATATCGCCCGTGGGCGAGCAGATTGGGATCGAAAAGGAGGACGGCGAAGGCAAACAAGGCCGCCTGGCGGCTGTTCCCCCACAGTTCGCGGGCAAAACGCGCCCCCACAAGAGCCAATCCCATGGTCAAAAAAAGGATGGGCAGGCGGGCCAGGAAGATGACGAGGGTTACATCGTTGCCGGACTGCCACAGCAGACGGTCGGCAAACGTATACCAGCCATCCCGCCAGCCCCAACTGGGATCGTCCAGGGGGATATGGACATCGGCGAGCAGAAAAACGGGGAGGGCGCTGAGGGTGTTGATCAGCGGGGGGTGCTCCAGGCTAAAGTGAGGATCGCCCGTTGCCAGGAAAGTGAGGCCACGCGTGAGGTGGTTCTGCTCGTCCATCGTGGGGCTGTCCGCCACCATGCTGTCCAGGGCCAGAAAGAAGAACAGGAGCAGCAGCGGCACAACCGGCCAGGCGATAGGAACGTGACGTAAACGTCTCATGGCGACGAATTATACTTGACTCCAGCAAAAGTGGGGCGCGGACGAACAGGGAACAACACAAGTGAAAGGAAAATCCACGCCATCCGTGATTCCTCCACTCCTGAAGCGACCGTTTATCGTTGCCGGCTATCCGTTAGCCCGCAACCTTCTCTACCTGCCCGGTCGTGCCATCCACGCGCACGCGGTCGCCCGTTTGCAGGCGACTGGTCGCCTCATGCACGCCAACAACGGCGGGGATGCCGTATTCGCGGGCGACCACGGAGCCATGCGTCATCATGCCGCCCACTTCCATCACCAGGCCACCGGCGGCGAGAAAGAGAGGGGTCCAGGCGGGGTCCGTGCCCGGACAGACGAGGATTTCCCCCGGCTGCAGGCCGGCGGCGTGCGGATCGAAAACAACGCGCACGGTTCCTTCAACGACGCCAGGCGATACCGGGCTACCCGTGAGCAACGTTTCGCTGTCCGCGCCGGCGCCAACGCCATCATAAAACGCCCGCCCGTCGCTGAGCAAGACGCGCGGAACCTGGCGTCGGCGCTTCTCGCGGACGTAAGCCTCGCGCCGTTGGGCAACCAGTGCGATCCAATCTTGCCGGTCGCCGGCGGCCAGGGCGCGCAGTTCGGCAAAGTGGAGAAAGGTCAGGTCGTCGGGGGCGTGCAGGATACCTTGCGCCGTCAAGCGCGCCCCCTGGTCCAGGAGAGCGACACGCGCCAGGCCCATGAGGCGCACGATGATGTATTTCGGCAGTTCGCGCAGGCCGGCAACTTCGCGCACGAGGTGGGCGGCGCGCCGGGCGAACTGGGCCACGAGCCAGCCACGCTGACGCCGGATAGCGGCCACGAGCGGGGCGATCTGGCTTTCGGCGTACTCCGCGCCACGGCGGAAGACCATGTCAGGAGCCATGTTGGCGTCGTTGATTTGCAGGTAGCTTTGCAGGGTTTGCATGATAGGCGTGGGGTTCTCGCGCCAGCGGGGGCGTCCTAAGTCAATTTCGGCGAGGCCGCGCATGCCGTACTGGCGCAGAAAGGGGGCGATGGCCTGCTGGACGGCGGGCGGCATCTGGTTTTGGAGGTAGGCCGCGGCGAGGGTGGATGCCGGCATTTTCTCAAACCAATCCCCCTCCCCCACCTCCCGAATCCGCGCCGCCGTCGCCCACAATGCCAGGTCCATCTCCGTCGTTACATTATGCGGCAGGCCACGCATCAACTCCAGTGGGTCCGGCGCGTCGGGCACACCCGCCGCCAATCCCTTCAACTGCTGCAAGGAACCAATCCCCGCGACCACAACGGGCAGAACGCCGGGGATCAGGCGCAGGGGAACCTGGTACAACATATCGGCAAAGGTGTCTACCCATTCCGTCAAACTGGTTATGCCGGCAAATCGTCCCTCATACGCCGCCACATACTGCTCCAGCACGCGGTGCGCCCGTTTGCGCCGCGCCGCCGGGCGCAGGACCGTCAGCAACACGCGCCCGAGCATGCCCGGCAACCGCCGTAGCATCGCCCGGCGTAGCGGCGCGGGAAAACCTGATTTACCCGGCGTCAGGGCCGGGTCACTCAGCAGGCCGTCAATCGTCCGCGCCCCGCCCGGCTCAATCTGCGGAAAAGCCGCCCGCATCATGCGACGGCCCATGGGGTGACGAATAACGGGGGTGAAGTTAATCCACAGCCGTTCGCCCGCGCTGAACATGGCCCGCTGCGCCGTCGGCGTGGTCGGATAGCCAAGCAAGCCGCCGCCGCCGGCAAACAACGTACAAAGCGCGTCCTGCCCCAGCGGCGTGATGGGATCGAGCATCCCCTGCACCGCGCCAAATGAAACCAGCACGCGCAATGGCTCATCCGCCCCCAGGCGCGCGGGCAGGGGAAAGAGGGAGGTGATGGCGCGAGATTGCAGGAGATAGAGTTGCTCATTCGCCCAGGCCCATTCCACGTCCTGAGGGATACCGTATAAGGCCGCGGCCTGTTGCCCCAGGTCCGCCAGCCGCAAAATGACCTCATCCGGGATGGCTTGCCGCGTGGCGGCGTCCGCGGCAACCGTTTCCGTGCCCCCTTGCGGCAGGCCGTGAATGGCAATCGCTTTGGCCCCCAACGTTTTGCGCCGAATGCGCCGGTTTTGCGCGTCCACCAGGTAGCTGTCCGGCTCCACCTGCCCGGCCACCAGCGCCTCGCCCAACCCCAGCACGGCGTCAATCACCGTCTCGTCCCGCTGGCCGGTGAGGGGGTTGGCCGTGAACAGGACGCCGGACGCCTGGCTGGGGATCATTTGCTGCACGACGACGGCGAGAGCGACCTCATCCTGGGGGATGTGGTTGCGGGCGCGGTAGCCAATGGCCCGCGCCGTCCACAGGCTGCTCCAGCAGGCGACAACGGCGGCGAGCAAGGCATCCGCGCCGCGCACGTTGAGGAAGGTGTCCTGCTGTCCGGCGAAGGAGAGGTCGGGCAGGTCTTCGGCGGTGGCGGAGGAGCGTACGGCAACGGGGGGGCTGCCGAGGGTTTGGTAGGCGTGAAGGAGGGGTTGGCGGAGAGATGCCGGCATTTCCCCTTCCCCAAACCGTGTCCGAATTCGCGTTGATGCCGACTGCAACGATGCCGGCAACGCTGTTCCCGCCGCCCCCGCCAGCGGCTCCACCTGCGCCAGGATCCACTCCCGCAATCCATTATGGGCGACGTAAGTCCGGTAGGCTGCCGTCGTGAGCAAGAACCCACCGGGCACAGGCAACCCCGCTTGCGCCAGACGGGCCAGGTTTGCCCCTTTGCCCCCGGCGACAGCGAGGGTAGCATCTGGACTTTCCAATGGGAGCGTATAGAGAGACATGTGTTCACACTTCCTTGCCGGTACTTTGCACCGATTAAACGACCGATGTCATGCGGGGGACATTACCCACAAGTGTCGTTATTGTCAATTTTCAGTCACCGCGCGCGCAAATCAGGTCATTAAGCGTTATAATTGCTTTATGAATTTGAAATTACGCCAGAAGATTGAACGCACAATAACGTTTTTGCCGGCAGGCGAGCAACCACCGCCGCCCATCGCTTACTGGGCCACCAGGCCTTACCATGAGCGTTTGGTAGAAGTGTTTATCATTGTCAGCGGAGGCAGGGAGACGTATATGGAGCTAATCGAAGATATTGCGGGTCATCACTTCTGGTTAGGCAAACCGCCCTGGACAATTGGTTTTATTGGACATCCGACGGGAATTGAGTTTGAGACTTGCTATGCGACGCGGGAAGAATCAGAATTGGAGGGCGTAACAATTCCATTCCTGTCCCAAGAGCATTTTATTGCCAACAAACTGGCCATGGGACGTCCACAAGACCTGGCGGATGTGGACCATTTACGCCGTTTGCAGGGTGACTGACGCTGACCATGTAAACGCCAATGAACCCTTCCCTATTACCATCACCGGCTGACAGGAATTCTACTTTGTGGTTTTGTGTTTACTGACTATGCGAAAATACTGGTCAACCATAGCGAAAATTGGCGTCACGATTTTGGGGTTGGCGCTGGCGGCGTCGCAAATCAACCTGGAAGAACTGCGCCAGACCATCGCCAACGTGCAATGGACGGGGTTGGTGACGATGTTCTTCTTGATCAATGCCAGCCTGGTGCTGCGCGCGGGGCGCTGGTGGGTGTTGCTGCGTGGGTTGGGCAGCGAGATTCCTTTTCGACGTCTGGTGAGTTTGTATTTTGCCGGCAATTTCTTCAACGTCTTTCTTCCCAGCGGCTTCGGTGGGGATGTGGTGCGCGTGGTGGAGGCGGCGCGGGACGCCACGCCGGCGGCAGCGGCGGGGACCGTCCTCGTGGACCGGCTGACCGGGCTGATGGTGCTGTTCTTGTTCGCCCTGCTCACGCTCCCCTTCCGCCCCCCGGATTTTCCGCCGGCGCAAGCAGCGGTGGTGGCGGCGATTTCTCTGGCCGGGCTGGTGGGTGGGTTTGTGCTGCTGGATGGACGGTTGTTGCGGCGTTTTGGGCGGTGGTTGCCGGCATTGCTTTCGCCCGTAGGGGATGGACCGGTGGCGCAACTGCTGGCGGCGGTGCGGGGATGCGGTTGGCGGGCGGTGGCGGGGGCGTTGGGGGTGTCGGTTCTGTTTAATGGGATGCTGATTGGGTGGTGGGTGATTGCCGGCATTTCCCTCCGCTACAACATCCCCCTCCACTACTACCTGCTCGCCGTCCCCCTGCTCTCCGTGACCTTGCTGGCCCCTTCCGTGGGTGGGCTGGGCGTGCGGGAGGCAGTGGCGCCTTTGTTGTTTGCCAGTGCCGGCATCAGCCAAAGCCAGGCCGTCGCCCTCTCCCTCCTCGAATTCACCGCCATGCGCCTCGCCGGCCTCGCCGGCGCGCCCGTCTACCTCTGGTCCCTCCTCCACCGCCGACCATCTGCCAAATAAACCCACGCCAGCAAGGGGCATTAAGGAGGATGTCTGGGAGTAGGAGGCAACCATGCTTTACTCACCAAACGATGAGCCGTAACGATGAGCCGTTATGAGGGTTTTGCCGGCATTTACCAGCGCCAGCTACGGATTTGAACTTGATACGCCCGGCTCCGCGCCGAGCAGGGCTTGCAGGGCGGCTTCGTCCAGGATTGTGATATTGAGTTGTTGGGCTTTGGTGAGTTTGCTGCCGGCATTTTCCCCCGCCACCACATAATCCGTCTTCCCACTCACCGACCCCGTCACCTTTCCCCCCCGCGCCTCAATCAACCCCTTCGCCGCCTCCCGCGTCAGCGTCGGCAGCGTCCCCGTCAGTACAAACGTCTTCCCCGCCAGCGCCTCCCCCCGTGACGCCGGTCGCGCCACGGCAAACCGCAGCCCCGCCTCTCCCAGTTTTGCCAGCACCGCCTGGTGCCGCTCATCCGCAAACCACGCCACCACTGCCGCCGCCGTCCGCGGACCAATCCCCTCAATCTCCTCCAGCCGCCCCTGCGTCGCCGCCGCCACCTCATCCAGACTCCCCAGCGTCGCCAGCAGCAACCCCGCCACCACGCCGCCCACAAAGCGAACACCCAACGCCGCCAGCAACCGCTCCGGCGGTTGACTCTTGCTGGCCTCTATCCCCGCCAACAAGTTATCCACCTTCTTCTCTTTGTACCCCTCCAGCGCCAGCAGATCATCCCGCTGCAAGTAGTAAATGTCCGCCACGTCATGAATCAGCCCTTTCTCGAACAGCAGCGCCGCCGTCTGCGAGCCAAACGTGCCGATGTCCATGGCCCCGCGACTGACGAAGTACTCCACGCGCCGCACCAACTGCTCCGGGCAGGCCGGGTTATCGCAATAAAGAGCCACCTCCCCCGGCACACGCACCACGGGCGCGTCGCAAAAGGGGCAGCGCTCCGGCGGCGTCACCACCTGCTCCGAACCATCGCGCAGGTCCGTCACCGGGCCAACGATGTAGGGAATGACTTCCCCGGCGCGCTTCACCCAGACGCGGTCGCCAATGCGGATGTCTTTGCGCGCGATTTCGTCGTAGTTGTGCAGCGTGGCGTTCTGCACCACCACGCCGCCAATTTCCACCGGCTCTAACACGGCGGCGGGGGCGAGGACGCCCGTGCGCCCCACATTCACCTTCACGTCCAGCAGCCGCGTCGTCTTTTCCAGGGCGGGGAATTTCATCGCCAGCGCCCCGCGCGGATCTTTGCCCACGAAGCCCAGACTATCCGCCAGCGGACGGTCGTTGATTTTCACCACGATGCCGTCCACCTCGTAGTTGATTTCATTTCGGTGCGCCTCCCACCGTTCATACTGGGCAGCCACTTCGTCCAAATTGGCGCAGTAGGCCACGTCCGGTGAAACGGGAAAGCCCATGTCGCGCAAATACGCCAGCCGCGCCCACTGCCGGGGGATGTCAATGCCTTCCCAAGCCACGAAGTCGTAGCAGAGCAACGCCAGTGGGCGATTGGCGGTGATGTTGCTGTCTAGCTGGCGCAGTGAGCCGGAGGCGGCGTTGCGCGGGTTCATGTAGGTGCGTTCGCCGTTGGCCGCCTGCGCTTCGTTGAACGCCTCGAAACGGTCCAGCGGGAAAAAGACCTCGCCGCGCACGACCAGGTAGGGCGGCGGCGTCATGTGGCTGCTGGGGTCAATGGGGATGCGCTGCGGCAGCCCGCGGATGGTGCGCAGATTCGGCGTGACATTCTCGCCGACTTCGCCGTCTCCCCGCGTCGCCCCTTGCACAAAACGGCCATCTTCGTAGGTGAGGACAACGGAGAGGCCGTCAATTTTCGGTTCGACGACGTAATCAAGGGATGTTTCTGCCGGCATTAAACGACCAATCCGTTTGCGCCAGGCGTATAAGTCCTCTACGTCAAAGGCATTCGCCAGGCTGAGGATGGGGGCCGGATGCGCCACCTTCTCAAAAGCCTCCGTGACCGCGCCGCCAACACGCTGCGTGGGCGAGTCCGGCGTGATCAGGTCAGGGTGGGCCTGCTCCAGCGCCACCAGTTCTTGAAACAGGGCGTCGTACTCCGCATCGCTAATGATGGGGTCATCCAGAACGTGGTAGCGATAGATGTGGTAATTGACTTCCTCGCGCAGGTGGCCGATACGGGCTGCTGGTTCCATGGTTTGCCTCAGGGATTGACGGGCGTCGGCGGCAGATAGTTGGCGGCGGCGTCGGCGGGCGCGGAAGCAGGCTCCAGGAACTGCGCGGCCACCCACCCTTCGGTGCTGTCCGCCAGCCGCACCTGCCACCACTCAAAGTCCCCCCCTGTTTCCGGGCCGCCAATCACCAGGACAGTTGTTCCTTCGTCCGCCAGCATGATTTGAATGTTGCTGACGTTGGGGCCACCGCGCACAACGACGCCAATGCCATCGGTGTTTGCCACTTCGGCGAAGAAGTCAACCTGCACTTGCGGCGGGGGGGTGGCGCGGTTGGGTGTGGGAATTGGGGTGAGGGTGGGAATGGGGGTGGGCGTGGGCAAGATGCGCGTGGGCGAGGGGACGGGGCTGGGCGGCGCAGTGAGATAGATGATGGTCGGCGTCGCGCCCACGGAAACGGAGAGGGGCGGGCGCGCGAGAAAGGTGTTTGCCAGCGACAGGGAGAAGATGATGGCGGCAATGGTGACGATCACGCCCAATCCCAGCCAGAGCCAGGGGATCGGTTCGGCGGTATCACGGCGCTGCCGGCGCTTGCGCTGCTGATTAAGAGATGTTTCCCGTGGGTCCGGGGGTTGTTCGTATCGTGCCATAAAGGATGTGAGTGTAGATTGGTTCATTCTCCAAGAATGAGCCAATCATATCTTATCAGCACCAGCTCTTAATGACGCTTGATGAGGGCCAAAAACTGGGCGACGGGCCAGGTATTGACCACGTTGGCGGCGGTTGCCCACCCGCGCTGGGCGGTGGCGATGCCGTAGTGACGCAGGGCAAATTCGTCGCTGTGGTGCGCGTCGGTGTTGATGGATAGGCGCACACCAAGTTGTTGCGCCCGCCGCACGTAGCTGTCTTGCAGGTCGAGGCGGCGGGGGTTGGCATTGATTTCCATGATGGTGCCTGTGCGCGCGGCGGCCATGAGAATGCGGTCCATGTCCAGGTCCGCGCCGAGGCGGTCGGGCAGTAGGCGTCCGGTAGGATGGGCCAGCATGTGGACGAGGGGGTTATCGACGGCGGCCAGGGCGCGGGCGGTCACTTGCTCGCGGGGCTGGCGCAGGCTAACGTGCAGCGCGGCAATGACGAAATCCAGTTCGGACAGGACGTCGTCGGGGAAATCAAGGGTGCCGTCGGCGCGGATTTCCATTTCCGTGCCGTGGAAGACACGAAAGTCCGGTCCCATTTCCGCGTCTACGGCGCGCACTTCCCGCGCTTGCTGCCGTAGGCGTTCCACGGAAAGGCCGTTGGCGATGCCCAGGCTGGCGGAGTGGTCGGTGATGGCGATGTATTGCAGGCCTTGGGCGCGGGCGGCCTGGGCCATTTCGCGCACGCTGAGGCGGCCATCGGACCAGGTGGTGTGCATGTGCAGGTCGGCGCGGATGTCGCCGGCCTGGATGAGGGTGGGGAGTTGGCCGTTTTGCGCGGCTTCGATTTCGCCGCGATCTTCGCGCAGGACGGGGGGGATGTAGGGGAGGCCGAGGATGTTGTAGACGTCGGCTTCCGTGGCGCAGATGATTTCGCTGCCGTCGGGACGGGTGAAGGCGTATTCGTTGAGGCTGAGGCCTTGTTTTTGGGCCATTTCGCGCAGGCGGACGTTATGGGCTTTGCTGCCGGTGAAGTAGGAGAGGAGGGTGCCCCAGCGAGATGCCGGCATTACCCTCAAATCCACCCCCATCCCATTCCGCAACGTCACCCGCGCCTTCGTGGGACCACGCCCCACCACCGCGTCCACCGGCGGCAGTGACACAAAACGATCCATCACCGGCTCCGCGTCCGCCGCCGCCACCAGTAAATCAATATCCCCGATGGTTTCACGCATACGGCGCAGCGAGCCGCCGACGGCATGCTCGGTCACGCCGGGGAGCGCGGCCAGTTCGGCCAGCATGGCCTGGGCAATCGGCCACGCTTCTCCCAGGGGCACACGGTCTGTTTGCAGGCGGGCGAGGTTTTGAATGCCGGCAATAATCTTCGCCTCCGATTTCGCCCCCATTCCCGGAAGCTGGCGTAATTTGCCCGCCGCCGCCGCCGCTTGCAACTCATCCAACGTCGTAATCCGCAGCCGGTCGTAAAACAGCTTCACCTTCTTCGGCCCCACCCCCTCAATTTGCAGCAAATCCAGCAGCGACGGCGGAATCTCCACCGCCAATCGCTCATAGAATGCCAGCTTCCCCGTGTCCAGCATTTCCGTGATTTTTTCCGCCAGCGTCTTGCCAATGCCCGGAATATCCGTCAACGCCCCCTCGTCACGAATGGCGCTCAGATCGCGGGGCAAGGCGCGGATGCTTTCCGCGCCATTGCGATAGGCAATAATGCGGTTGAAGTTGTCGCCGCGGATGGCCAGCATATCGGCGATTTTCTCGAATAGTTCGGCAATTTCACGATTGTTCATAGTGGTCTTTCCCATTTTCCGAGCGAATTATACCAGATTCAGCGCCCATGTCTTTGCGCGAAATCGCCACGGCTATTCCCTTTTGTCATGCGGATTAACCCGTGCTACTATTGGTATCCTCTCACCTGATGCGGTTCTAGCTCCAACGGAACCGTCGCCGTAAGGTATCCAACATTTCGTTTGATAAGCTCAAGGAGATTCAAGGAGAAGAAATATGAAGTCTATGAACAAGCGGTATCTACTGCTCTTGTGCGTTTTGGTCATCGGCCTGGTGCTGGCGGCCTGTGGTGGCGGCGCGGCCACGCCAACGGAAGAGCCAATGCCGGAGCCAACCGAAGCCATGGAAGAAACGCCCGCTGAAGAGCCAATGCCGGCATTCGAGCCAATGGTGATGACTGCCGACAACTGCGACTACGGTGGCTTGCTCAAGGAAATCGCGGCGTTGGATCAGTACACCGTACAGTTTACGATGTGCTCTCCTGACCCGGCCTTCCCCTCCAAGGCAGCCTTTAGCGCCTTCGCCATTCAGCCGAGCGAGTACCTGGAATCCACGGGCGGCTCCGGCCAACTGCTGGAGAAGCCAATTGGCACCGGCCCCTATATGCTCGATTCCTGGAACCGTGGCGAAGAAATCGTCTACAAGAAGTATGATGGTTATTGGGGCACGGCGGCCATCGCGGACACGTTGGTGTTCCGTTGGAACTCGGAAGCCGCCGCGCGTCTGCTGGAGTTGCAATCGGGAACCCTGGATGCAATCGACAACCCGGCTCCGGACGATTTCCAGACCATTGCGGACGACGCCACCCTGCAACTGATCAACCGTCCCGCGCTGAACGTGTTCTACGTCGGCATGAACAACACGTATGAACCGTTCAACGACGAAATGGTGCGTCAGGCCATCGCCATGGGCATCGACCGGCAGCGTATTGTGGACAACTTCTACCCCGCCGGTTCGGAAGTTGCCAGCCACTTCACGCCCTGCTCCATCCCCAACGCCTGCGTGGGCGATTCGTGGTACAACTTCGATCCTGAAGCGGCACGCCAGATGCTGGCGGATGCCGGCTTCCCCGATGGGTTCTCCACGGAAATCGCTTACCGCGACGTGGTGCGCAGCTACCTGCCGGAGCCGGGTGTGGTCGCGCAAGACATCCAGGCGCAGTTGAAAGAAAACCTGAACATCGACGCGGAAATCGTGGTGATGGAATCAGGGGCGTTCATTGCCGCCGCGGATGCCGGCGAACTGCCAGGTCTGCACCTGTTGGGTTGGGGCGCGGACTACCCTGATATGACCAACTTCCTTGACTTCCACTTCGGCGCGGGCGCTTCCCAGCAGTTCGGCGACAAGTTCCCGGACATCACGGATGCGCTGTCGAAGGGCGCGGCGCTGTCAAATGACGCCGAGCGCGAGCCGTTTTACGTGGAGGCGAATAATCTGATCAAGCAGCATGTGCCCATGATTCCGGTGGCGCATGGTGGTTCGGCGGTGGCCTATCGTGCCGGCATTGCCGGAGCGCACGCCAGTCCATTGGGCAACGAAAACTTCTCCGTGATGGACCCAGGCAAAGACACCTTCGTCTGGATGCAAAACGCGGAACCCATCAGCCTCTACTGCGGCGACGAGACTGACGGCGAATCCCTGCGCGCCTGCGAACAAGTCACCGAGTCCCTGCTGGCCTACGAAGTGGGCGGCACGGCCGTTGTCCCCTCCCTGGCAACCTCCTGCGACGCCAATGCCGACCTGACCGTCTGGACCTGCAACCTGCGCCAGGGCGTCAAGTTCCACGATGGCAGCGACCTGGACGCCAACGATGTCGTCATGTCCTGGGGCATTCAGTGGGATGCCTCCAGCCCCTACCACGTCGGGAACACGGGTGCTTTCACCTACTTCTCCGCTCTGTGGGGTGGCTTCATCAACGATACGGGCGAGTAATCCCCTTGTCGTTCGTATTAACTACTACCCTGACGCCCATGGCCGAATGGTGAGTTAATTCAACCCGGTTAGTGCGGGATGGTTTGCCGACGCGCGAACCATCCCGCACTCGTTTCCCCCGCGCCCTAAACCGGGGCGATTTTGAAGATAGCGCCAGTCTCTCTGAACACAACCACAATCGCGTATCTCCCACGGAGCAGGTCGCCATGGTTCAATATAGTATCCGCCGCATTCTGGCTTCAATTCCCGTGATCATCGGCGTCCTCATCGTCACCTTTGCCCTGGCGCGGGCCATTCCCGGTGATCCCTGCACAGCCATCCTCGGAGAAAAGGCCACCCCGGAAATCTGCGAGCGCTTCTTCCGTGAAAAAGGGCTGGACCAGCCCATCACGGTGCAATTCTCTATTTTTGCCCGCGACGTGCTGCGCGGCGATTTCGGCGATTCGATCCGCTTCAAGCGTTCGGTCATGCAGATTTTGATTGAGCGGCTGCCAATTACGATTGAATTGGGGATGGCGGCCTTGATTTTGGCGCTGCTGGTGGGCATTCCTGCCGGCATTATCTCCGCCGTCCGCCGCAATTCCCTCATCGACGTCGCCACCATGGTGGGAGCCAACATCGGCGTCTCCATGCCCGTCTTCTGGCTGGGCCTCATGCTCGCCTACGTTTTCGCCCTCGTCCTCAAAGACACCCCCTTCTGGCTCCCACCCAGCGGACGCCTTTCTCCCGGCATGACGCCCATCCCCTTCTACGAATACTATCAGTGGACCCTCGTCGAAGGCGGCTTCTGGACCAAATTCCTGGAATTCATCGGCAATTTCTACATCTTCAACGCCATCATCACCGGCGACTGGGCCACACTCGGCGACGCCATCAAGCACCTGGTCCTTCCCGCCGTCGCTCTCAGCACCATCCCCATGGCCATCATCGCCCGCATGACCCGCTCGGCCATGCTAGAAGTCCTGGGGCTGGATTACATCCGCACGGCGCGAGCCAAAGGACTGGCTCAGTTCACCGTCGTCATGAAACACGCCTTCCGCAACGCCCTCCTGCCCATCGTCACCATCACCGGGCTGCAATTGGGCCTCGTCCTCAGCGGAGCCATCCTCACGGAAACGATTTTTGGCCTCTCCGGCGTCGGGCGCAGCCTCTACGAAGCCATCACCGCCCGCGACTACCCCATCATCCAGGGCTTCGTCGTCGTCATTTCCGTCGGCTACGTCGCCATCAACCTCCTCGTGGACCTCTCATACGCCATTTTGGACCCCCGTATCCGCCTTGATTAAGACACGCGCAAACCATCCGACGTATTCGCTCACCAGGACCACTTCATGGCAACTGTAACCGAAATCCCCCTTGATGACCCCCGTGCCGGCACGCTGGCAGACTACCGCTCCAATAGCCTCTGGCGCATCACCTACCGGCGGCTCTTTCGGCAGCAGTCAGCTATCGCCGGCCTCGTCATCCTCGTCATCCTCGTTTTCCTCGCCGTCGCCGCCCCCATCGTCGCCCCCTACGACCCGGAACAAGTCCTCATCGGCATCGAAGACGTGAGCAAGCGAGAATCCCCCTGCATCCACCTGCTGGGCTGCCCCGCCGACCAGCCGCAGCACATCATGGGAATTGACGGCAACGTCCGCGACGTGCTCAGCCGCGTCATTTATGGCACGCGCGTTTCTCTCTCCGTCGGCTTCATCACAGTCGGCTTTGCCATCATCATGGGCACATTCCTGGGGGCCATTGCCGGTTACGTGGGCGGCTGGATAGACAACGTCATCATGCGCATCATGGACGTGATCCTGGCTTTCCCGTTCCTGCTACTGGCTATCGCCATCGTCAGCGTCCTGGGCGCGGGCCTGACGAATGCCATGCTGGCCATCGCCATTGTCAGCATCCCTGCGTACGCGCGCGTCATCCGCGCCAGCGTGCTTTCCATCCGCGAGCAGGATTACGTGGAAGCGTCTCGCGCCCTGGGGGCCAGCCCCTGGCGCATTCTGTTTGGCCGCATTTTGCCGAATGCGCTCCCGCCGCTGATCGTGCAGGCCACGTTGGGTATCGCCACGGCCATCCTGGACACCGCCGCCCTCTCTTTCATCGGACTCGGCGCGCAACCGCCAACGCCGGAATGGGGCGCCATGCTGGCCAGCGAGCGCAACCAGGTCTTTAGCGCGCCGCATCTGGTATTTTTCCCCGGTCTGGCAATCATGATCACCGTGCTGGCGTTTAATCTCCTGGGGGATGGGCTGCGCGACGCGCTGGACCCGCGTCTGGCGCAGCGCGTTAAGTAACGTAGTCTGGCGCATCCGACAATGGTACTATGGACTGACAAAATGGTCTGTCATCCCTTGTACATTACGTCAAGTAAAGTATAATCGTGCCGTATGTCGTTTTCGTCGCTGTGGTCGTTGATTTTCCCTCCCTGGCTGCGAGAATGGCTGCGTTTTGAACTGATTCCCAGATTAGGGCTACAACCACAAGAGCTGCTCCTGGGCACACTGCGTGGCATGTGGGGCACGCTTTGGTGGATGCTGGTGGGGTTGGGCTTAATAAATGGTGGCCGGGCCTACATGGATGGGCAGTATGCTTTGCCGCGCGCGATCCAGTCGCAAGTGGTGAAGTGGGCGCCCGTTGCTGACTCAGTGGCCCGCCAGACAGACATACCTCGAGAAGTACCGTTAGTCGTGTGGTATAAAGAAAGCAGTATGCAGGCGGAGAATCCGCGGAACTGCACGGGCATTATGGGCACGTATGACCTGGTTCGCTCCGGTCAATTGCCGTGTTTCACGCCTGGTCCTATCTCTGATCAGGAGGTGGCGGCGCAGTTGGCGGTCGGTGCGCTGGAGTTCAAGAAGCGGTGTCCGGAGGTGACGTACGGGACGCACGATCCGGCGGTTTTGCAGCGGTGTTATCTGGCGTATAATGCCGGCATCTCCGCCGCCCAACACATCGATCCCCACACCTCCGCCTACGTCATGAACAATTTCAACGAGCAGTACCAGAATATGGTCTACCGTGACGTAGAATTGGGAACCGTCACCGTCAGCGCATTGGGCGCCTGGCCCGCTCACCTGGCCATCCAAAGCATGATCGCCCATCAGCTCGACCTGGAACAGCCCCCACTCACCCTCACTCTCCTGGATGTGGGCGCGCGATTGTGGGATGCCGGCATTTACGCCGTTTCCAACCTGCTCAACATGGACCTGCCCACCAACCCGCGCATGGAATTCCCCGCCGATCGGGACATCGGCGCGCAAACCTGCCTGGGGCGGGCGCACATCCTGGGTCGTCCCAGTCTCCGCCCCACGCTCAACCCCGTGCGCGAAGACCCCCTGCTCACGCAAGACGTGCACGGCTGCGCCTACAACTTGCCCGGTGTGGACATTGCCAGTTCCAACGCCGCATCGCTTCTGCAAGCCCCCATCCCCGGCGAAGTCACCACCTACACCGACCGCTGGCGCAACACAACGATCCGCATCGAAAACGACGAGTGGATCGTCTGGCTGCTGCACGCGCGCTCCTACCTGGTTGAAGAAGGAACCGTGGAAAAGGGGCAGGCGGTCGGCGTCATGGGCGCGGTGGGCTATGCCACAGGCCCTCACGTCCATTACACCGTATTCGACAAGATCACCAACCGGTTTGTCGATCCTGGATTGCTGCTGCCTAAACAAATCGCCGAAAGTGACGGCGCGGAAACCAGATAGCACAACGAATCGGAGAGATTTCCTAAAATGCCCGTAACTATTCAACCTCGATATCATCCCGGAAGCCCGATTTCAAGCCCAAAGTGTCGCGTCATTCAACTCATCGCGCATCAAAACGCCTCCGGGAAGATGGTCGTTAATAGTTACAAATGAATGAAAGGCGTTGCACCTGAACGGCTACCAAAACACAGAGAGGACAAAGCATATGAATCTGGCGGAACTACTTAGATTTGTGCCATTAGGCGTTGGGCTTTTCCTGGCCTACCACTTGATCATGAAGGAGGGTCTGCCCAATAAAAACCTGGGCAAGATCGCTTCCTATTTTTTGGGTATCTTGCTCGTGTTCCTGGCTATTGGCTGGCTGATCAACTCCTTCTTCACCTCCTGGGCCAACGACATGCTACAGAAGGCGGGATCATCCGACGACCTGAATTCGTTGATTGACACCAGTTCAGGCATCATCCAAAACGCTTTTGGCACAGGAAGCAGCGACATCGAAGCCCAACCGGCCCCCGCCCCCACTCAACCGGCCCCCGCCACCGCCCCTGGCGGCGCGGCAGCCCCACAGACACAACCCACGGACCAAAGCGCCGCGCCCGCCACCGGTCCGCAAACCTACACGGTTGCCACCGGAGACACGCTCTATGATATTGCCTTGAGACATGGCTCTACAGTGGATGCAATTATGCAGGCCAATGGGCTGACGAGCTATGTCATTCAGCCGGGCCAGCAACTCCGTATCCCGGCCGCTCCTTAATCTAGAAAATTGGTCCAATCTGACTTACGACTGACGATGAAATTAACTACGGAATGGCATCGTCAGTTTGAAGGAACGGTAAGGAGACAACTTCGTGGTCCTATTTAATCTCCGTTCCTTCGCAGTTGCGATGGAACACTGAGATTGCGCCACGGGAAGACCCCTTGGAGCGTGTCTCCCCAGGGTTGAATAGTTACGCCCTATCGACTACTCACCGACTACTATGCTCGGACTACCACCAGAAGCAGACGACGAAAGCGGCGCGGAAGATGTAGAGGCGCAGGCAACGGAAAGGCGCGTTCCCGTGTCGCTGTGGAGTCGGCTGTGGAACAATCTAAAAACCAACGTCTTCCCCGAAGAAATCAGCAAGCGGCTGCTGCCAAACGAGGTCATACAGGTTGAAATCCAGTTGGCCTGGTATCGCCACTTTTTTGGGCGACTCGTTTGGAGACGCATCTTGCCGCTTTCGCTTCTGACCATGCTGATGGCCGGCATGGTAGCTGTGCTGGCCGTTGTCTATCGCTTTGCCTTGACCTGGGTGCTGCTTCCCCCCGGACTGCTGCTGCTTCTGGTCGTGTATGGCGCCTACCAGCAGCTAGAACATGCGCAATGGCGCATGGTGAAGACGAACGTGCGCATCATCTTCACCATCCCCGTCCCGAATCAATGGCCCCTGGTGGACACCATTGATTTGCGCGGCACGCCCGCGGTGGTGGACACAAACTGGTCTCCCAGCCCGCTCTGGCGCCTGTTCCAGAGTTTCACGGGCGCGCGCGACCTGTACATCAGCATGGTTCCCTTTCAGTTTGAGAAGGGGCAGGCGCAGGTGAAAGGGGCGCTGGTCATCCCGGATGTGATGCCGGAGGATGTGCGCCATTTGAAGGAACACATTTTCACGAAGTAACGATTCACGACACACCCTCTTGTGGCCGGAGTTTGTCGAAACCCGTCCCTGCCTTCGACAGGCTCCGGCAGCGGGCTAATAAGTAGTTGGCAAGCATCGCGGAAATCACCTTCTCGAAACTATGAACCCATGATAACCTATGGTATAATCGAGCATCCGTTCTGATTTGAGTAGGTGTACGATTGTGGAAAAACCTCAGGAATATTCCCAACATATCAATTCAATACTTAAACCCTCACAAAATGGCTCAATTACCACATTAGATTTATTTGCGGGAGCCGGTGGTCTTGCGCTTGGTTTTGAAGCTCAAGGATTCAAAACTGTTGGTTTTGAAAAAGACGCAGATTGTTGTGTAACCTACAAAAATAATCTAGATAGTGAATGCCATCAGATCGACCTTTCACCGGATTATAAATTTCCCGAAGCAACAGTCATAATAGGTGGTCCCCCTTGTCAACCGTTTAGCGTGGGTGGTAAGCAAAAAGGCCTGGGGGACTCGCGCGATGGCTTCCCCACCTTTATTTCTGCAGTTAAGCAGGCAACGCCAAAACTGTTTCTCTTTGAAAATGTTAGGGGGATGATGTACCGCAACAAGTGGTACTTAGAACAGATTATCGAAGAGTTTCAAGCATTGGGATATATCATTGAATACAAAATGTTTAACACAGTCAGATATGGGGTTCCTCAAAGAAGAGAACGATTGATAGTTATAGGCCATAAGGGAGGTTTTAACTTTCCTCCCCCCCTAGGTAAAAAAGTGACTGCTGGTGATGCTTTAGGAGAAATGGCTATTACTATTCCTGTGGACGCGAAATTTTTGACGCCAAGTATGGACGAATACGTAGCAAAATATGAAAAGGCATCAAAGTGCATCCGCCCACGTGATTTGCATTTGAATGAACCGTCACGCACAGTGACTTGTCGAAACCTAGCAGGTGCGACTGGTGATATGATGCGTATACGCTTGCCTGACGGACGCAGGCGCAGACTAGCTGTTAGAGAGGCGGCACGGTTACAGAGTTTTCCTGATTGGTTTGAATTTGAGGGGAGCGAAACAAGTCAATTTAATCAAATAGGAAATGCTGTTCCCCCTTTATTTTCCTACTACCTTGCAGCAAGTATCAAAGAGTATTTACTTTCAGGTGAAAATAGGATGACCTTTGATGAAATCAAGCGGTACAATAGACTAAACTGGCAACCTAAACAATTGGCCTTGTTTTAAACGCCCAAACCAGTGATGAGAAAATATCTCCTGAACAAAGCAGAAGCACAAACGCTTGGTATTAAAGTTGCATCCTATCAAACCTTTGAGGCCAAAACCCCCGAAGTTCAGCAACTCATAAACGAAGCTTTGCATATTCTAGACCATTTTGGCATACCAGTTGAGGATAAAACTGCTCGTAAATTGGAGCGTATGGCGCTTGCTTTTCTTGCTGTATGCGACGTAAAAGTTAGTGCTGATTGGATCAAAGCAAAATCATTAGATGACGGATATGCGCTAAAGACCAGAGATATTATTGATTACATCAATGCAAATTTCGCCGAAAATATCTCGCGAGGTTCGTATGATGATATCAGACGTAAAGACCTCAAGCACCTAGTCCTTGCAGGAGTAGTAATTTCTGACCGCCCACAATCTGCGCGAAACGACCCAAATCGTGCTTGGACGGTAAATCCTGCATATATCGAGTTAATCAGGGCCTATTCTCAATACAACTGGGTCTCATTAGTAGAAAAGTTCCTTGAAGGCAAGGCAACCCTGCAAGAACAACTGGCAGCACGTCGTGATTTACCCAGAATACCAATACAACTTCCATCGGGTATCGAATTGGAATTTGGGCCAGGTGAACATAATCGGCTTCAAAAGGCAGTTGTGGAAGAATTTTTACCCCGGTATGGTTTTGGCGCAAAAGTTGTTTACATTGGTGATGCCGAAAACAAGTTTCTCCATTATGATGAGGACACCGCTAATAAAATTGGACTTGCTACATTAGCTCACGAAGAATTGCCAGACGTGGTGGCATATTCACAAGAGAAAAATTGGTTGTACTTGATTGAAGCCGTTCATTCATCAGGACCAATGAGTCCTGAAAGAATCATCGCTTTGCAACCTTTTCTAAACAACTGTACGACTGACATTATTTTTGTGACTGCATTTGTTGACCGCGCCACATTCAGAAAATTTGTTGCTGATATTGCTTGGGAAACTGAGGTATGGATTGCCTCATCCCCAAACCATCTAATCCATTTTGATGGGGAGAAGTTTCTTGGGCCATACCAGCAAGGTCTTCAGAGGTAAGTGCATTGCTAACAAATCAATGCACGCGAATTGCTAATTTTCGTTTTATCGAACGCACCTTGGGGCACAATCGTACTGGTGATTGAGGGTGTCTTTGCTTACCCGCAATCGCGTGACTTCAAGCATTACGTAGAATCCTACAAAGCCTGTTTTACCGCGTTGATGGCAGTTGCATAGTCCGGCTGATCGCCAAATTCCATAACGTATTCGACGTGGACTAGTTTGTCATCGGCGTCGATGACGAAGACGGAGCGTTGGTCCAGGCGCAGGTCTTCGATGTGCGTGCCGTAGGCGTCGCCGAAGCTCATGGTTTTGTGGTCGGAGAGGGTTTGCACGCGATCAATGCCGGCATTCCCACACCACCGCCGCTGTGCATAAGGCAAATCCGCGCTCACCGTCAGCACCACCACCCCATCCCCCAGGCTGGCCGCCTCCTCGTTAAAACGGCGCGTCTGCGTGTCGCAAACCCGGGTATCCAATGATGGAACGACGGAAATGAGCTTGACTTTGCCGGCATAATCCCCCAACCCCACCGTCCGCCAATCATTCGTCGTCAGCGCAAAATCAGGCGCGGCCTGCCCCACCTGCAACAGCGGACCAAGCACAGCCAGCCCCCGCCCCCCCAACTTAACACCATCAGCACGTCTTTCCATGAGCATCACTCCTCGTTGCGCGAGTGTCCGACTCGCCTGAAAAAAGTTGACCGCTGCCAGACCTCATTTACTCTGGCCCGGAATACACCTCAATCTCGCTGGCCTCCAACCCCTTCGACGTCTCCTCCACGTCATACAACACCCACTGCCCTTCCACCATCTCTTCCGGATCAACCAGCGCGTCTGACTTGTGGAAGAAGATGTCCTCCCCGCCGCCACGAGCAATAAAGCCATAGCCCCGCTGTGGGTTGTACCACTTCATACGTCCCACGTACTTGCCCGTCAACGGATCAATCTGAATCGTCTCCGGCTGCATCTCGTCCGCCTCTGCTTCCTCGCTGCCGGCATGTGACGGCGCGGCGACTTCCGCGACGGCGCCACGTGGCGGCTGCGGCGCATGTTCTTCCGCCGCCGGCTCAGGCGCGCGTTCAGGTGCGCGCTCACGGCGCGTCGGACTGCCCTGGCGCGCCGACAATTCGCCCAGGTAAGCGGGATCAACAGGCAAGCCCAATGCTTCAAGCTGTCGCTGCATTTCTACGGTGAAAACGTACCGTCGTCCGCCTTCATCAGTGACCCATCTATCCCTGTATGTCATGTTGCCTTGCTCCTTCGCAATCGTCATAGTATCGTCGTAACTGCTAAGCCAGATTGGACAATTTTCTCTGGTGAAAATCCTCACTGAGCGCGTGAAATTGGTCCAATCTCCAGAGAGCGTCAGTAGTTACGTATCGTCATCGTCAGGTGGTCATGTACTTCTGTTTCATCACTATCAGGCCCGTTTGAAACCTGGCCTGTTTCTCTTCACGCTTGCACGGCCATTAGCATGGCTCCCTGGGCGTACTATTACCGCGATTTTCGGGTTTTTGCCGGCATTTCCGGCATCAAAGAAAGCTGTTCCACGACTTCTTCCCGCTCCTCCGGCACTGCCGGGCGCAGTCGCAGACGAATTGCCCCCGTCACACGGCTGCGTGGCCCCGCATCGATCACCTCTTGGGGCTTGATTGGGCGGTTGCCCGTCACGGCTTCATTCAGATACATCTTCTTCACCCGCCCCGTGGAAAGCATGACGACCAACTCCGTATTCTCCACGCCAATCAAGGCCGCCACGACCTCCGTCGCCCCTGCCGGCAATCGCAGGTTAATCACCCCCTGCCCATACCGGCCCTGCGTGGGATACTGGCTCAAAGGAGACGCCTTCGCCAGGCCATTGTCCGTGATGCTCCAGATAAACCCCTCTGAATCTACCACATCCATGCCAATTACACCATCCGTATCGCCCGCCAGTCTAATGCCCATCACGCCCCCTGCCGGCAATCCCATGGGCCGCACGGTATCCTCCTTGAAGCGAATCACCTGCCCACCCGCCGTCGCCAGCATGACATCATCCTCGCCACCCGTCAACCGCGCCCAACCCAGCGCATCATTTTCCGGCACGTTCATCACGTCGAATGGCTCCGTCTGAATGCCGGGCAAATCTTCCACGCGCACCCGCTTCACCACCCCGGCCAGCGTCGTCATAAACAAGTAGCCTTGCGCTTCCGCCGGCAGCACCAACGCGGCAACCACATGCTGCCGCCGCGAAAAGCCCGTCAGCTCCGCCCAGTGCGTTCCCTTGCCCAACTCCCGCGATTGCGGCAGTTGATACACCGGCAAACTGACGGCCTGCCCGCTGGCGGAAAACAAGTACAAAACATCCTGCGTATTCGCTTCCAACACCGTCAGCGGCAGTTCCGCCGGTTTTGACGGAATAGGAACCATGTCCGGGGAGGTGGTGCGGGCGACCGTCCCTTTCTCGCCCACCATCACCCACACCTGTTCATCCGGCAGCAAATCCATCGCCGTCAGCGTGCCGGCCTGGCTGGAATCCACGATCTGCGAACGCCGCGTGTCGCCATATTTCTCTCGAATTGCTTGCAGTTCCTCCGCGATGCGGTGGCGCATCAGTTCGGGGCGCGTCAACAGCCCCTGCAAATAGGCAATCAGGCGCTGCATCTCCTTATGCTCGTCCTGAATTTTGCGTCGCTCCAAAGAAGCCAGCCGACGCAGCGGCATATCCAGCACAGCCTGCGCCTGCTCCGAGGTAAAACCAAACTGCCGCCGCAAATTGGTGCGCGCCGTATCCGCCGTGCGCGACTTCCGGATCAGGGCAATCACCTCATCCAGGTTGTCCAGCGCCGTCATCAGCCCTTCCAGGATGTGCGCCCGCTCCTGCGCCTTCATCAGGTCGTACTCGCTGCGCCGCCGTACGATCTCCAGCCGATGGTCCAGGTAAATGCGCAACGCCTGCTTCAGCGTCAATACGCGCGGCTCCTCATTCACCAGTGCCACCATGATGATGCTAAACGTGCTTTCCAGCGGCGTGGTCTTGAACAACTGCGCCAGCACGTCTTCCGGCTCCACATTGCGCGTCGTTTCAATGATGATGCGCGTGCCATTCCGGTCAGACTCGTCGCGCAAGTCGGTGAGGCCATCCAGTCGCCCGGCGCGGTGCAAATCAGCAATGCGGCTGATAAGGTTGGTCTTGTTGACCTGGTAGGGCAGTTCCGTAATCACCAGGCGCGACTTATTGCGCTCCATTTGCTCTACATGGACTTTGGCGCGCACGGTAATCCGCCCGCGGCCGGTGGCATAAGCATTCGTCAGGGCGTCGGTTTCGCTGTCGCCCTTGGCGCGATACCGGTAAATGAGGCCGCCGGTGGGGAAATCGGGGCCTTTGATGTAGCGCATCAGGTCTTCGAGCGTGATCTCTTCGTATTGTTCCCACCGCTGCAGCATGAACTGGAGGGCGTCCAGCACTTCGTTCAGGTTGTGCGGCGGAATGCTGGTGGCAATGCCCACGGCAATGCCGGACCCACCGTTGATGAGCAGATTAGGCGCGGTTGCCGGCAAAACCGATGGTTCCTGCATCGAATCGTCGAAATTAGCAACGAAATCCACGGTCTCCTTGCCAATGTCCTCCAGCATGTCAAAACCCATTGGCGACAGGCGCGCTTCCGTGTAGCGCATCGCCGCCGCCGCGTCCCCATCCACCGAGCCAAAATTACCCTGTCCATCAACCAAGACGTAGCGCAGCGAAAAGTCCTGCGCCATGCGCACCATCGCATCATAAACGGCGCTATCGCTGTGCGGATGATACTTCCCCAGCACCTCCCCCACTACACGGGCCGACTTACGGTGTGGCTTGTTGGGTCCCAACCCCATGTCATACATCGCGTAAAGAATGCGTCGCTGCACCGGTTTTAATCCGTCGCGGGCGTCTGGCAGTGCCCGCGAGACAATCACACTCATCGCGTAGCTCAAATAAGACTGCCGCATCTCTTCGTCAATGTCGATTTGTTTTACGAGACCAATTTCCATAGTGTGCCAGATGTCCCCTCTGAACTAGAAGAAGTATAGTAACTTCTGGAGGTTGAGTGGTTACGAAGTGTACCGCATTATCGCCTGCCTGCTCAAATGTAACACAAGCTAGACCATGCAAATATAGAACATTTGTTTTTGGTCGTCAAACAAAAAGAACACGGAAACCCGTGTTCTCAAAACAACTTCCGGGAAGGTAGCCGCGACTAACAGACCTTCCCAGAAGCGCTACCAGGCATTCCGCGGCACTTTCACATAAATGGCATCCCCAACAACGCGCGCCTCGTACGTTGGAACGGCTATCACAGCGGGGAGCGATAGTGCCGCGCCCGTGCGCAGGTCGAAGCGCGCGCCGTGCCGTGGGCATTCAATCTCACAACCCCGCACATCGCCATCCGCCAAGGGTCCACCGTCATGCGTGCACACGTCTGCTATGCAGTACAGTTCGCCATCAATGTTAAAAATGGCGATGGTTTCCTCTTCCAGGTCGATCAGCGTGCGCGCGCCAGGTGGAATATCCGCAATGCCGGCAACGCGCACAAAACCATCTCGCGCCAATTCCACGCCACTATCAAGACTCATCCTCATCCTCGTCATGTGCGTGCCGCATAGTATCCGGGTCGGGAAGGCCAAAAGCGCCCGCTTTCAACACTTTCAAGGAAAGCAGCGCGCACTTCACACGCGCCATACTCAGCGGCACGCCCAGCAGCTCCAGCAACCGCTCTTTGGGAAAAGCGCGCACCTCCGTCAACGTCATGCCCTTGACCTCGTCCGTGAGCAGGGATGCCGACGCCTGGCTAATGGCGCAACCATCCCCGCTCCAGCAGATCTGAGCGACGCGCCCCTCGCTATCCAGACGCACATCAATCCGCACCACATCACCGCAAAGCGGGTTATCCTCCTCATACGAGAAGTCGTGCGGCTCCAATGTCCCGTAATTGAGGGGATTCTCATACAGATCGATGATCTGCTCACGATAAATATCCATGATAAACCTCCCGCCGCCGCCTGTCGCCCGCTAGAGCCGAAAGACCTGGCGGGCGCGTTGCAGCGACTGCACTAGTGTATCAATTTCCGCCGTGGTCGTGTACAAATAGAAACTGGCACGCACGGAGGCAGACACGCCTAGCTTGTGATGCAGTGGCATGGCACAGTGGTGCCCCGCGCGCACGGCCACGCCATCTTTATCCAGGATTTCGGCCACGTCGTGGGCGTGGATACCGGCCAGCGTGAAGGCGGCCACGCCTCCTTTGCGCGGCGCGGGCGGCCCCAGCAGTGTCATGCCGGGGACTTCGCTTAATGCCTCCAGCGCGTAGCTGGTAATAAACTGCTCGTGCGCGTGAATCTCCGCCATGCCTACCCGGCGGAGATAGTCAACGGCTGCTCCCAACCCCACCGCTTCGGCAATGGCGGGCGTGCCCGCCTCAAACTTCCACGGCAAATCGTTCCAGGTGGAACCCTCCAACCGGACGCGACGAATCATGTCCCCCCCACCCATGAAGGGAGGCATCGCTTCCAGCAGTTTGCGCCGTCCGTAGAGAATGCCGATGCCGGTTGGCCCGCACATTTTGTGCCCGGAGAAGGCCAGGAAATCGCAGTCCAGGTCCTGTACATCCACAGGCAGGTGTGGGACGCTCTGCGCGGCGTCCACGACGCTGATGGCTCCGGCTTGCCGGGCCAGGCTGACTAACTCTTTGACAGGATTGATCGTGCCAAAGACGTTGGACATGGCGGTGAAGGCAAAAATGCGCGTTTTCTCGTTGAGCAGGCGCGGCAGAGCATCCATGTCCAGCAGTCCGTCCACCGTGAAGGGGACGTATTTGACGATGGCGCCGGTTTGCGCGGCGATCATCTGCCAGGGCACGATGTTGGAGTGGTGTTCCATTTCCGTGAGGAGGATTTCGTCGCCGGGGCGCAGGTTGGTCCGTCCCCAACTGTAGGCCACCAGGTTGATGGCTTCGGTGGTGTTGCGTACATAGATGATTTGGGCGGGATCGGGAGCGTTGATGAAGCGGGCGATGCGCCGGCGCGCGTCTTCGTAAGTGTTGGTGGCTTCTTCGCTAAGTTTGTGAATGCCGCGGTGGACGTTGGCGTTGATCTGGCGGTAGTAGTTGTCCATGGCGGTGATGACGTCCTGGGGCTTTTGGGCGGTGGCGGCGCTGTCGAGGTAGATGAGGGGAATGCCGGCATAAACATCCTGCCCCAAGATAGGAAAATCAGTGCGAATGGCTTGAACGTCTAACATAGTGAACGGCTAACCTGTTATGATCGAATCTGCCCGCGAATGGAAACGACAACGCATCGCGGAAAAACAACAGGGGCGCAGCCTACGCCGCGCCCCTGCATTTGTAACGTTGTTTGCAGAATGGGGTTATGAGATGGCGACCGGTTTTTCAATAGGTACGCCAACCAGGTTGCCCCATTCAGTCCAGGAACCATCGTAGTTGCGTACAGAAGGATACCCCAGGAGGTAGGTTAATACAAACCAGGTGTGAGAACTGCGCTCGCCAATGCGGCAGTAGGCCACGACGTTTTGGTCAGGGGAAAGGCCCTGTTCTTCTTCGTAAATGGCGCGCAATTCGGCGACGGATTTAAATGTGCCGTCGCTGTTGGCGGCACGGCTCCAGGGAACGCTACGCGCGCCCTTGATGTGCCCACCGCGCAGAGCGCCTTCCTGAGGCAGGCCGGGCATGTGCAGTAGCTTGCCGCTGAATTCATCTGGACTGCGGACGTCTACGAGGGGGCTGCCGGCATTGATATGCTTCAACACGTCATCCCGAAAGGCGCGAATCTTATAGTCGGCGCGTTGTTGGGGCGTGTAGGTGGCCGGAGGAAATGCCGGCACGTCCTTCGTCACCGCTCGTTCTTCCGCCAACCACTTGTGCCGCCCACCATCCATCAGGCGACAATCCTTGTGCCCAAACAGCTTGAAAACCCAAAACGCATAAGCCGCCCACCAGTTGCTCTTATCGCCATAGAATACCACCGTCGTATCATTGCCGATGCCGTGGCGCGCCAACAACTGCGCAAACCGCGCCTCATCCAGATAGTCGCGGCGAATCGGATCGTTCAGGTCAGAAACCCAATCAATATGCACCGCGTTGGGAATGTGTCCCGTGCTGTACAGCAGCACATCTTCGTTGCTCTCCACCAGACGGACATTCGCCGTGTCCGACAAATGCTCCGCCACCCACTGCGTAGAGACAAGCACATCAGGATATGCATACGTCGGTTCACTCATCAAAACAACTCCTGTGAGAATAGCGGGGAATGATAAGGGCGCATTCGTATTTTAGAAGTAACTGCCAAGCTAGATTGGACCAATTTTGTCTGGTGAAAGCCGTGGTTCGTCTTCAGCCCAGCTTCTTGAGAATACGGTCGGCAATTCGATTACGCACGCCCTCTACCGGAATCCGTTGCATAATCGGCTCAAAGAATCCCTGAACCAACATTTGCCGCGCCGTATGCGTATCAATGCCCCGACTCATGAGATAGAACATTTCCGTTTCATCCAGATGTCCTACCGTGGAGGCGTGCGTACAGCGCACGTCATCGGCCTCAATCTCCAGGCCGGGAATCGAGTCCGCGCGCGCGTCCCGGTCCAACAGCAAATTGCGATTGGCCTGGAAGCCGTCAATGCGCTGGGAATCAGGCAGCGCCTTGATCATGCCTTGCCACACGGAACGCGCCCTATCCTTCAGCGCACCCTTATACAGCAGGTCGCTAACCGTGTCCGCCGCATTGTGGTTTTGCTGCGTGTCCAGGTCAAAATGCTGCCGGTGGTTGCCGAAAAACAGCCCTGACATGCGCGCCCACGCGCCCTGCCCATCCAACTCAACCGTTTGGAAGGACTTGGTGAGCCGCGTCCCCATGGCGCTGATCACCCAATCAAGGCGGCCGTCCCGCCCGACGCGGCCCCGTTCATGCGTGAATTGCCACAGGTCTTCGCCGAAGTCCTGCAAGGAGACATAGATCAAACTGGCCCCGTCGCGTACCAGCAGTTCCAGCGCGCCATTGTGGAGGGCTTGCCCACTGCTGCCGCCGGCGGAAGCGTATTCGTCAATGAGGATGGCTTCCGCGCCACGTTCGAGGACCACCAGCGTGTGGCTGAATGTCTTTCCGCTGGAAGACCAGAGCGCGTTGTGCAAAGGAGCCGCCGCCTTCACATTCTTGGGTACATAAAGAAACGTGCCGCCGCGCCAGAACGCGCCATGCAAAGCGGCGAATTTGCCTTCGTTGACCGTAACGGCTTCCTGCATGAAGTGCGCGCGCACCAGGTCGCCATGCTCCCGCACGGCGGTGTGCATGTCACAAAAGATGACGCCCTGCGTCCGTAGTTCTTCGCTTATTTCGTATTTCTGGATCGTGCCATCCAGCTCCAGAATGACGCCGCCGGCCTTGTCTTCCGTCAACTGCTCGCCCAGGTAAGCGGGTATGTCGGCGACATTGCCGGCACCGTTGAGAGAGGGACCGATGCTGTCCAGTTTCAAGCGGCGTATATCGGTGCGCCGCCAGGGTTCGTCATTGGTCGTAGGCAGGGGCAGGCTGTCATAAACATCCCAGGCGGCCAGGCGGAAATCCCGCATCCAGGCCGGCTCCTCCAAATGCGCGGAAAGCTGCGCCACTGCCTCTCGTGTAAATCCTGTCATGAACATCCTCAAAAGTTGTAGGTTTGAAGGCAACTGCTAAGCCAGATTGGACCAGTTTTCTCTGGTGAAATTGGTTCACTCTCCAAGAATGAACCAATCCTGGCTTAATCTAGCCAATGGAGCCTTCCATCTGAAGTTGAATCAGGCGGTTCATCTCAATGGCGTACTCCATCGGCAGTTCCTTGACGAGCGGCTCGATGAAGCCATTGACGATCATCGTATTTGCCATTTCTTCGTCCACGCCCCGACTCATCAAATAGAAGATTTGCTCTTCTCCTACTTTGCTTACCGAGGCTTCATGACCAATGGTCACGTCCTGGTCGTTAATTTCAATGTAGGGATAGGTGTCGGAGCGGCTGTGTTCGTCGAGCAGCAAGGCATCGCAGACCACGTTGGACTTGCAACCATGCGCCCCTTCGTACACTTTCAGCAGGCCACGATAGGAGGCGCGCCCGCCGTTCTTGCTGATGGATTTGGAGATGATGCGGCTGGTGGTGTTGGGGGCGACGTGGACGACTTTCCCGCCGGCGTCCTGGTGTTGGCCTTTGCCGGCAAAAGCGATAGACAGAATCTCCCCATGCGCGCCCGGTTCCATCAAATAGACTGCCGGATACTTCATGGTCACTTTCGACCCCAAGTTGCCATCAATCCACTCCATTGTGGCATTGGCGTACGCCATGGCCCGCTTCGTCACCAGATTGTAGACATTGTTGGACCAGTTCTGAATCGTTGTATAACGGCAGCGGCCCCCCTTCTTCACGATGATCTCCACCACCGCCGAATGCAGCGAGTCCGACGAGTAGATCGGAGCCGTGCAGCCCTCAACGTAATGGACGTATGCGCCCTCGTCTACCACAATCAGCGTGCGCTCAAACTGCCCCACGTTCTTGGCATTGATGCGGAAATACGCCTGCAAGGGCATATCCACCTGCACACCAGGGGGAACATAGATGAAACTACCGCCAGACCAGATAGCCGTATTCAGAGCGGCAAATTTATTATCGTTGTATGGGATGACGGTGCTGAAATACTCGCGCACGATTTCCGGATACTGCGCCAGACCATCGTCCATCCCCAGGAAAATGACGCCCTTTTCTTCCAGTTCGCGCTTGATGTTGTGGTACACCACCTCGGACTCATACTGCGCAGCAACGCCGGAAAGAAATTTCTGCTCCGCTTCCGGGATACCCAGTTTATTGAAGGTGTCCTTGATGTAGCCGGGCACATCCTCCCAGTTATCTTCCTGGCGATTGCTGGGTTTGATGTAGTAGTAGATGTCGTCGAAATCAATCTCGGACAGACTCGCCCCCCATTCCGGTAGCGGACGGTCCAGAAAGTGTTGATATGCCTTCAAGCGGATGTCCAGCATCCACTCAGGCTCGCCCTTCATTTGGGACATCTGGCGGATGATGGCTTCGTTGAGGCCCTTCTCGGCCTTGAACACGTAATCTTCGGCGTCGGCAAAGCCATATTTCGTAGCATAATCCTGGTTAAAGCCAGCGATTATTTCGTTTTCGCTCATTTCATATTCAACGGTTGCGCCCATTGTGACCTCCTCAGGTAAGTCGGCAGTCGGGGCAGCGCCTACGCCTGTTCAACGGCGGCAATGCCATACTTCTCGCGGACCCAATCATAACCCCGCTCTTCCAGTTCGAGGGCCAGGTCCGCCGTTCCACTTTCCACAATGCGGCCATTCAGCAGCACGTGTACGTAATCGGGGGTGATGTAGTTGAGGATGCGCTGGTAGTGGGTGATGACCAGTACACCCATGTTGAGCTTGTCGCGCAAGGTATTGGTCCCTTCGGCCACAATCCGCACGGCGTCAATATCCAGGCCGGAGTCGGTCTCGTCCATAATGGCGATTTTCGGTTCCAGGGTTGCCATTTGCAAGATTTCGGCCCGCTTTTTCTCGCCACCGGAGAAGCCGTCGTTCAGGTAACGACCGGCGAACTTGTGGTCGATATTGATCATGTTCATTTTTTCGCGCAGCAGGCGGCGAAAAGCGGGGATGGAGATGCCCTTGTCTTCGGAGTTTTCGGCGCGGAGGCGGGCATTGAGCGCCTGACGTAGGAAGTTAGCAACGGTGACACCGGGGACGGCGACCGGGTATTGGAACGCGAGGAAGAGACCTGCGCGGGAGCGTTCGTCAGCTTCCATTTCCAGCAGGTCCTGTCCATCGAAGATGACCTGGCCGGCGGTGGGTTCGTAGGAGGGATGGCCGGCGAGGGTGTAGGCGAGGGTGCTTTTACCTGAGCCGTTGGGTCCCATGAGGGCGTGTACTTCGCCCTGGCGCACGAGCAGGTCAATGCCCTTGAGGATGGGCTGACCGGCGACGCTGACGTGCAGGTTCTTGATTTCCAAAGCTGTCGTCATGTTGTGTAGATTCTCCTCGTGAAAGACGGTGTGTGGCAGGGAAAATGCCGGCATTCTCGCCAGCCGCCACACTCACCATATTAACGCAGTGGCAGTATAGCACGCTTTACTGCTTGCGTCAATAATTATCATAATTATGATAACAATAGTAGGAATTGACAATAGTGGCTCCGGTTGCTATAATTGCCCAAATGATCCGAGGAATTGTATCGTGAAATTTGTAACAGGCAACCGCAAGCAAAACACACGCGACACGATCCTGGAGGCCCTCAAAGCGACCCCCCAGGCCACCGTCGAAGAACTCGCCGAAGCAGCGGATGTTTCGCCTGTTACCGTGCGCCACCACCTCAATAGCCTCCAGGCGGAAGGACTGCTGGAAGCAACAAGCGTCCGCCGCAAAATCGGCCGCCCACATTACGTCTACAGCCTCAGCCAGGCCGGGCATGAGCTTTTCCCCAAGAAATATGTCCGCCTCAGCAGCCGTCTCTTGGACGAACTCAAACAACGCTTCTCTGACGCCGTCGTTGCCGATCTTTTTGGCAGCGTGGTGCAGAAGATCATCAACGAACACAAAGGGGAATTTGAGAGATTGGCGTTCGAGAAGCGGCTCGATTACCTCGTGGCGCTGTTGGAGGAAGAAGGTTTCCTGGCGCGCTGGGAAAAGGCGGACGGCAAATATCGCCTCACGGAATACAGTTGCCCTTACATTTCCGTGGGGCAATCGCATACGGAAGTATGCACACTGGACAAAGAACTGGTGGTACAGGTGTTGCAAACGGAAATTGAACAACACAGTTGTATGCTCATGGGCGATCCCTGTTGTCAGTTTTCCTTCACCAACCCGGATACCGCCACGGCAAAACGGTAATCGGCGTCAGTCACGGGCAAATGTGGTCCGTCCCTTAGCAGTTACCACAAGATAAGGAAAGCCATGATCGTCAGCAAAGAAGAAGAAGTCCTGGAAGCCCTGCGTGGCGTTATTGATCCTGAAATTGGCCTGAATGTTGTCGAACTGGGCCTGATCCGCAACCTGGCCTTCAACGAGAAGAATGAAGTCCGCATCACGATGATTCTGACGACGCCATTTTGCCCGTATGGGCCGCAGCTTATTCAGCAAGTGCGGCAGGCGGCAAACGGCATCACGGGCGGCGGTACGCAGGTGGAAATTGGCACGGAGTTGTGGGACCCGTCCATGATGGAGGACGGGGCCGGCGGCGATTGGGGACTGTTTTAGCCGGCAGTCACGGAAGGCGTCGTCTCCAATTGCGATAGCGCGGTATTTTCAAAGCTGCGCCGGTCAGGTTTGCATCGCGCAAGTTTGCACGTTGTCTACAATTTCGATAGCGCGGTATTTTCAAAGCCCTGCCTCCGCGGGGCTTTTTGTTTGCGGCACGCCCAGGTGAATGACGCGCGCGCCAATAGGGCTGACGGGGTTGATGCTCTTGCCGATGACGATGCCGGCACGGGGAGCCAGAATCGTTTGCGTCACCTGCCCAAACACATCGCGCAGCGTGGCTACCGGTTCGTCAACCTTCACCCACGCCCCTAATGCCGGCATTACCTCCAGAATGCCACCCCGCGCCGTGTAGAGCCAGACGGATTCAGCGCACTCGGTGGCAGGAGAAAATGCCGGCACAATCGCCCCCTCCACCATCCCCAAATACACCAGCGCATTTCGCAGCCCCACCACCCCTGCCGCAATCATCTCCGGCTGAAACACATGCGGATTCCCCACCTCCACCGTAATGGCCTCCACCCCCAGGTCCATAGCCGCCTGGCGCAAATTCGCATCCCCGTTCACGCTGTGCAAAATAATGCGCGCATTTTGCCGCCGCGCCAACGCCGCCGCCGTCGCCCGCCGCATATCCGCCCGCACATAATGCGTATTCACACGCCCGCGGCTGGCCGTATGCAAATCAATCAGGCAATCAAAATGGCGCACCAACCGCCGCACCAGACGAAACGCATACACCTCCCCCGTGTGCCCAGCCTCCTTACCCGGCATCACCCGGTTCAGGTCGAACGTCTCCGCCACCACCCGCCGCCCATCCAGGAATCCGGGCACGTTCACCACGGGCACGCCCACCACCGTCCCCCGCAGCCGCGCCGCATCGAGCGTCGCAAAAAAACGATGGATCACGCCCAAACCATTTAGCTCATCCCCATGCACCAACGCCGTCACGCCCAGCAGCGGCCCCGCTGCCACGCCCCGCGCCACCAGCAGCGGCAGACGCAGCGGCGCACCCAATGCATCCTCCCCCAAGAGCAGCCAGCCACGACTGATCGCGCCCCGGCGAAATACCCCCTCCGCCCATTCCGTCAAAACACCGGCATCGTCCATTCCGCCCTCCACTTCACGAACAGACCCGATTTTCAGCCGGGCCGCGCCGGGAGTATAATCCCGTTCAATGGATAACACGACCCTCAACCTCTACGACTTCAGCCGCGCCGAACTGACCGCCCACTTTGCCCGGTGGGGCTTCAGCGCCTACCACGCGGAACGGGTGTGGCAGGCATTGTACCGCCAGCAGGTGGACGCGCCAGACGCCATCGCCGACTTGCGACCAGACCTGGCGGCGCGGTTGGCGGCGGCGGCGACGCTGCGCCAACCGGAGACGGCCGCGGCGCTGGACAGCCGCGACGGGCACACACGCAAGTTTCTGCTGCGCTGGGCGGATGGGCAAACGGTGGAAACGGTGCAGATGCGCTACCGCGACCGGTACACGGCCTGCATCAGCACGCAGGCGGGCTGCGCCATGGGCTGCATCTTCTGCGCCACGGGGCAGATGGGTTTCCAGCGCCACCTGTCAGCAGGGGAAATTGTGGCCCAGGTCCTCTATGTAAACCGCGCCCTGGCCGCGCAGGGGCAGTCGGTGCGCAATGTGGTCCTCATGGGCATGGGCGAGCCGCTGCACAATTATGAGGCGACGATGACGGCCATCGACATCCTCACGGATGATAAGGGGTTGGCGATTGCGCCCCGGCACATCACGTTGAGTACGGTGGGGCTGCCGCGGGCGATTCGGCGGCTGGCGGATGACAACTGCCCGGTGCAGTTGGCCGTGAGCCTGCACGCGGCGACGGACGAGGAGCGGGCGGCGCTGGTTCCGCCGGCGCGCCGCTGGCCGCTGGCGGCGTTGATGGATGCCTGCCGCTATTACATGGCTGTGCGCGGGCGACGGGTTTTCTTTGAGTGGACGTTAATTGCCGGCACAAACGATACCCCCACGCAAGCCCACGCCGTCGGCAAGCTGCTGCAAGGGATGAACGCCCACCTGAACGTGATCCCCCTCAACCCTACGCACGGCTACGAAGGCGCACCCAGCCAGACGCCATCCGTGCGCGCCTTTCAGCAAATCATCGCCGGGTACGGCATCCCCAGCACCGTGCGCCAGCGGCGCGGCCTGGACATCGCCGCCGGCTGCGGCCAACTCCGCGCCGCCCAACTGTTTTCCGAACCGCCACGCAACGGATCCCTCAGGAACGGAAATTAAGTAGGACAACGAAGTTGTTTCCTTGCCGTTCCTTCACACTGACGACGCAATTCCATGCTTTATTTCATCGTCAGTCCATAGTAACCGTCCGAAAACAACTTCACACTTTTTGCGGACGGTTACTGACAAGCTGTTCGCGCAATTCCGCTAACTTAATTGCGAACAGCCACTTAGCGGAGGACGACGTCTGTCCAGGCTTCGATCCATTCATCTCGATGCGCGTCGATTTCGGCGGGGTCCAGGGTGGCGGGTTGGTCGGAAGTTCGTGCCCATTGGGTGAAACGTGCCGGCATTTCCGCCCCCTCATTCGCCGGAAACACAAACATATTCAAGGGGATGTCCTCCTGGAAAGCCCGGCTGAGCATGTAATCCACAAACTGCCGCGCCAATTCCTCCTGCTCCGTGCCACGCAAGATACCCACGAATTCCACCTGGCGAAAACAACTATTGGGCGCGACCACGCTGGCCGTCGGCGGCGCGTCCAATTCGCCGAAGAAGACCTCGGCTGCCGGGCTGCTGGCGTAGGAAACGACAATAGGCCGGTCCCCATCGCTGGCGGCGGTAAAATGGCCATAGTAGGCATCCTCCCAACCGGACGCGACGACCACGTCGTTTGCCCGCAGTCGTCCCCAATAATCAAGATAGCCATCCGGCCCAAAGTCCGCGATGGTCGCCAGCAAAAAGGCTAATCCCGGGCTGGACGTGGCCGGATTTTCGACGACGAGCAGGCCGCTGTATGCCGGATCGGCCAGGTCATTGAGGGAAGCGGGGGGCATCAGTTCCCGATCCTGGAACCAGGCGATGTCGTAGTTGAGGCAAACGTCGCCGTAGTCGATGGGGGTGAGGCGGTTGGTCGGGTCGAGTTGGAGAGATGCCGGCACATTCGCCAACCCCGCCGCCCGATAAGGCACAAAAATATCCGCCTGTAGCGCCCGCCCCATAAACGTATTGTCCACGCCATACAACAGGTCCGCCAACGGCGCATCTTTTGCCAGGATCGCCTGGTTCAACGCTGCCCCCGCATCCCCCGCCGACAAGACAGACACCGTCACGCCATGTTCTTCCTCAAATCGCGCCAGCGTCTCCTCGCTGATGGCAAAACTATCATGCGTCATCAGCGTCAGCGTCGGCGGCTGCTCCGACGCACACGCCGCCAACAGAACGGACAGCAAGAGGAAGGGTAAAAGCCATTTTGACATGACAAACTCCGTAGAAGGGTAGAAAGGGGGAAAGGCGGTAGTTGAGATGATTCATTCTCGGAGAATGAACCAATCTTGGCTAATGGTTTGTCATCGTTGCCAACCGCCGTCGGTATGCACGCACAGCAGCAGCCCTGATTGCAGCGTCACCACCGCCGTATCCGTCTCCATCACATTGCTGATGCCGCGCGCGGGGCCAAAATCGAGCGTCTCCGCCCGCAGCGGCCAGGCCAGGCCGGTCGTGTAGGCAATTTCCGCCGCGCCTCCCAGGGGGATCAGGGAGACTCTATCCCCGGCGCGACCGTGAATGGTGGTCTGATCCCGCACCAACCACGCCTGCTGAAACGGTTCCACCAGTCTGACCACGCGGCCCCTCAGCGCCGGGTGCGCCAGCAGCAGCACATTGGCCAACGCCTGGTCCAGCCGCCCGCCCAACGCCGCAAAGACGAGGATCGGCTCGTCTTGCGTGGCCTGCACGGCATAGAGCAGGGCGAGTTCCAGGTCGGTCTCGTCTTTGCCGGCAGGATATTGGCGCACCGTCGGGCGTGATAATGCCGGCAAAGCATCCATCTCAGCGCGCCCGGTCGGTGGCAGCGAGTCCAGATCGCCCACGAGAACATCCGGCCAACGCCCCAGCGCGCGCAAATAACGCAAACCACCATCGGCGGCGATGGTCAGGGTGGCTTGCGCCAGGTAAGGAAGCAGCCAACCAGGCGGCGCATCCGCGGGAACCGTGCCATTAGCAAATATCAGGACGCTCATGGGGAAATGAAGGATGAAGGGTGAAGGACAAACCGTTTTCTGTTTCCGTTTTTCGTTGACTATCGTTAACAAAAAAGCCATCCTGTCTGGATGGCTTGCTCAGCAAAACGGGGGTCTCGCATTTGCCTACGCCGGCATTATCCGGATCAGGTTCTCAGGTCGGCGGCGCGGTCAGCCGCCCTCTCAGCCGGGTGAATCCCAGCTCCCTGCGCGTGTTTAATAATTGTGCTTCGCTTCTTGTTAACCGTCCAAAAACACTTCACGCTTTTTACGGACGGTTGCTGACAAGCTGTTCGCACAATTCCGCCAACTCAATTGCGAACAGCCACTTACATTATACTCGTAATAGGCTGCCTCACAAAAAGATAGGGAGACCGCCGCCGCGGAAACCGATTGGTGCTTGCCAACTGCCGGCATTCCTGCCAGAATACAGCGCAGTACAGGAGAATACTATGACAGAAAACGAACAGGATTTAAGTAAAGCGCGACGCTGGCTGCGCGGCGTCGGAGAGCGGCTGCGGGCGGCGCGCCAGGTGGTTGTCGATGCCTGGGGACGGGGGCGAGTGAATGCCGGCAACTGGCTGCGCCGCCGCCGGAAACTGAAGGCTGATTTCGTCGTCATGCGCGTCGGCGGCCCCCTGCCACAGCGGTCCGGCCCACCGCGCAACTTCTGGCAGCGCCAACTTCCCCTACCGCCAGAACCCCTCAGCATGGAAGTGCTGAATGCCCGCTGCCACCTGATTGCCGCCGCCGACAACGTGCGCGGCGTCCTGCTCATTCTCACAGGCCTGGAAACGGGGCTGGCAACACTCCAATGCCTGCGGACCAGCATCACCCGGCTGCGGCAGGCAGGCAAGGAAGTGGTCGTTTTCACGCCGAACCTGGACCTGCCGCACTATTACGTGGCCTGCGCCGCCAATCGCATCATCGTCCCGCCGGGCGCGCAGTTTGAGGTGCTGGGGCTGTATGCGGAGACGGTTTTCTTGAAGGATGCGTTGGCAAATGCCGGCATTCACGCCGACGTCATCCAAATCTCCCCCTACAAAACCGCCGGGGACCCCCTCAGCCGCGCCGACATGAGCGCCGAAATGCGCCAACAACTGGACTGGCTGCTAGACGACCGCTTCGACATGCTCACCGCCGACATAGCCACCGACCGCGGCATCGGCCAGGAAGAAATCAAGCGCCTGATCGACACCGCCCCCTACTTCCCCGCGCAAGCGCAAGCCAACGGGCTGATCGACGACGTAGCCTACGAAGACGAACTCGCCCATCTCCTGGCGCGCCCGGAAAACAGCGAAGAACCGGCAGCCGACAAGCGCCCCGAAGCGCGCCTCGTCACCTGGCGGCAAGCACGCCGCCTGCTGCTGCGCCGCTACCGCCGCCGCACCCGCCGCTACATCGGCGTCATCAGCCTGGAAGGGACCATCATCATGGGTTCCAGCCGCCGTCCGCCAATTGAGCTACCCATCCCACTGGTCGGCGGGCAAATGGCCGGCGACGAAACCATCGGCGAAATGCTGCGCCTGGCGGAGCGAGACGACGACATGGCCGCCCTGATCCTGCACGTCGATTCCGGCGGCGGCTCCGCGCTGGCCTCCGATTTAATTCACCGCCAGATGGCGCGGCTGGCCCAACACAAAAAAGTCATCGTCTACATGGGCGATGTGGCCGCATCCGGCGGCTACTACGTGGGAGCCGCCGCCGACCACATCATGACGCAGCCCGGAACCACCACCGGCTCCATTGGCGTAATCATGGCTCGCCTCAGCACGGCTGGCCTCTACGAAAAGCTGGACATCCACCCCGTCGCCTTGCAGCGCGGCGCGCGCGCCAACCTCTATCGCGGCACAGAGCCAATGACGGCGGCGGAGCAGGAACTCTTCACGACCAACATTCAGGAAACGTATCGCCAATTTAAGCAGGTCGTGGCCGACGGGCGGGAAATCCCCATCGACGCTCTGGACCCGATTTGCGAGGGGCGCGTCTGGACGGGGCGGCAGGCGCGGGCGCATCGGCTGGTGGACAGCCACGGCGATTTCGTCGATGCGGTGCGACTGGCGGCGGAGCTGGCGGAACTGCCCACGGATGAGGAACATGCCATTTCCGTGGCGGACTACTACCCAGGCAGCAAGGATTACCTCTTGCCACGCCCCTACGACGCGCCCCAGGCGCTGGTGGCCTGGCTCACAGGGGATTGGCTGCGAGCGCACCTGCAGGGCAAGCCACTCTGTTTGCTCCCTTACGACATCAACATTCGATGAGTTTTTCCGCAGCAACGTTCGATTAGTTTTTCCGCCTTGCGATGTTGTTATGCTAAAATCACCCCATTATGCGCATTGCCCTTATCTCTGACATTCACGGAAATTTGCCGGCACTCCACGCCGTGCTCAACGATATTCAAAAACAAGGCGTAGACCAGATCATCTGCCTCGGCGACCTGGCTAACGGCGGCCCCTTCCCCGCCGAGTGTATCGCCACCGTCAAGTCCCTGGGTATTCCCACGCTGCAAGGCAACCACGAACTGTACATTCTCAACCAGGTTCCCGACGTAGACGCCAACGACCCCTCTTGGGGCACGGTCCACTGGACGCGCACCCAACTAGACGGGGAGTTGACCGCGTTCATCGACGCGCTGCCGCTGACGTATGAAATGCCGGAGCAGGAAGCCGTCTGTTACCATGCTTCGCCGCTAAATCAGTTTCGGGGATTTATGCCGGCACATACCGACGACGAAATCGCCACCCGCATGACCGACCAGGACAACATCACCCTCTTCGTCGGCCACACCCACTGCCCCCTCTACCGCCGCTGGTCCAACTCCTGGATCATCAACTGCGGCTCCGTGGGCATGCCCCTCGACGGCTCCCCCCACGCCAAATACGCCATCGCCACCTACCACGAACAACGTTGGCAAGCTGAATTCCGCGCCGTCGCCTACGACATAGACAGCGTCATGCGCGCCTACGACCAGAGCGGCCTCCAGCGCCACGGCGGCATCTTCGCCGCCCTCTTCCGCTACCAGGTCCTCACCGGCAACAACCTGCTCACAGCCTACCTCAGCGGGCTGCGCCAATATGCCGCCCTGCAACAAATCGACACCATCACCGCCATTGATCGTTACCCCGCCCCGGCGGCCATTCAACAGTGGCTTAACCACCATTAACGCTTCACAAGCACGCCGCACCCCACAGGTGCGCCGCACCCCACAGGTGCGCCGCACCTCTACTCCTGAAATTCAAACAGGTGCGTACTCACTTCCTGATTTTGGAGCTTGTTCATGCACACGCAAATCGCCGCCAGACTCAACGTAGACATTGGCGTCAGCAAACTCGTCCTGACCCAATTCCTCCACAACGAAATCACCAAGACAGGCTTCAAAAAAGCCGTCCTCGGCCTTTCCGGGGGCATTGACTCCGCGCTCTCCTGTTTTCTCGCCGTGGCCGCCCTGGGTTCGGAAAACGTACTGGCGCTGCGTATGCCCTACCGCGCCTCCTCCGCCGACAGCCTGGAACACGCGCAACTGATCATCGACCAGTTGGGCATTCCCAGCGAAACCGTGGACATCACCCCCATGTGTGAGCCGCTGTTCGCCGCCTCCCCCGGTATCACACCACGGCGCATGGGCAACATCATGGCCCGCATGCGCATGATTCTGCTCTATGACCGCTCCATGGCTGGCGACGCACTCGTCGTCGGCACAAGCAATAAAACAGAATTGCTGCTCGGCTACGGCACGATTTTTGGCGATCTGGCCTCCGCGGTCAATCCTATTGGCGACCTCTACAAAACCCAGGTGCGCCAACTTGCGCGCGCCCTGGGCGTCCCGGAGGTGATTGTGAACAAGGCGCCCACGGCAGACCTGATTCCCAACCAGACGGACGAGGGCGATCTCGGCTTCACCTACGCGGAGGTGGACAAACTGCTCTATTTGCTGGTAGACGAGCGTTATTCGCCGGAGGAAGCCGTCAAAGCCGGCTTTGAGGCGGACATGGTGCGGCGCGTGCTGCACATGGTCCAACGCGCCCATTACAAGCGCATGATGCCCGTGCTGCCCAAAATCAGCAGCCGCACCATCACGCACGACTTTCGCTACCTGCGCGACTGGGGACAATAAGCAGCCACGGTTGTCCCATTTTCCAAATGGGACCGGGAGTTGTCCCATTTTCTAAATGGGACCGTAAGTTGAAAATGTCCGATTTGGAAAATCGGACTACGGACGGGGTTGTCCCATTTTCTAAATGGGACCGTGGGTTGAAAATGTCCGATTTGGAAAATCGGACTACGGACGGGGTTGTCCCATTTTTCAAATGGGACCACTTCGCCCGGTGAATGAAGGCATGAACGAACCAGGAAAACGCGCGGGTTGGCACAGATGGATGGTGCTGCTCATTTTCGTAACTCTCTTCGCCCATACCCTGCCATCGCAGGCTGTGCCCGCCTGGCAAAGCAAGGTTGCTCCGTCGGTTCTGGCGTTGGCGCTGGATGGAGAAGCGGAGTTCATTGTTTTCCTGGCGCAGCAAGCCGACGTAAGCCAGGCGGCCATGTTGCCGGCAAAACCGCAAAAAGGGCAGTACGTCTTCAACACACTCAGCCGCCAGGCACAACAAACACAGCGCCTGCTCCTGTCCATTCTGGCAAACCACGGCGCAGCGTATCGCAGCTACTGGGTTGCCAACATGATCTGGGTACGTGGAGACATGGCCACCCTGCAAGCCGTGGCCCAACGCGCGGAAGTCGCCCAAGTATTCGCCAATCCCGCCTTCCGCTTGCGCGAGCCGCTGCCCGAACCAGAGCAAGCGGCCGCGGCGCAGGTAGCCTGGAACCTGGCCCTGATCAATGCGCCGGGGGCGTGGGCGGAAGGCATCACCGGGCAAAACATCGTCATCGGCGGGCAAGATACCGGCTACGACTGGGACCACCCCGCCCTGATCAATCAATATCGCGGCTGGGATGGGGAAAACGCCGACCACAACTACAACTGGCACGACGCCATCCACAACGGCGGCGGCATTTGCGGTGTGGACGCGGTGGAACCGTGCGACGATTGGGGGCACGGCACGCATACCATGGGCATTATGGTCGGCGATGATGGCGACCAGAACCAGATTGGCGTGGCCCCAGGCGCCCGCTGGATGGGCTGCCGCAACATGAACGCCGGCGTGGGCACGCCCGCCTCCTATAGTGAATGCTTTCAATGGTTCATTGCCCCTACCAACCTGCAAGGAGAAAACCCGGACCCGGCGTTGGCTCCGCACGTGATAAACAACTCGTGGTCCTGCCCGCCCAGCGAAGGCTGCCTGGACCCGTTGATTATGCGAACAATCGTCAGCAATACGCGGGCGGCGGGAATTGTGGTCGTGGCCAGTGCCGGCAATAGCGGCAGTAGTTGCAGCACCATCAATACCCCACCCGCCATCTACGACGAATCCTTCACCGTGGGGGCCACGACCAGCAGCGACGTGATCGCCACCTACAGCAGCCGCGGCCCCGTGACCATTGATGGCAGCAATCGCCCGAAGCCGGACGTGGTGGCCCCCGGTTCCGACATTCGTTCAAGCTGGCACGGTGGTGGCTACACGAATTTGAGCGGGACCAGCATGGCGGCGCCGCATGTTGCCGGCACAGCCGCCCTGATGATGGCCGCCAACCCCAACCTGATCGGCCAGGTCGCGGCCATCGAAGACATCCTGGCGCGTACCGCCCAGCCACGCACCACGGAGCAGACGTGCGGCGACGTGCCGGGCAGTCTCTTGCCCAATAACACCTACGGCTATGGGCGCATTGATGCGCTGGCCGCCGTGAGCGCGGCGCAGGCCCGCCTGGGACCGTATCAACTGTATACGGCAATATGGGTCAACGAGAACCATTAGGCAGTCGCTTGAGGTAATGACGATGGCCGTTTTTCCGAGTGTGGTAATTGCCGGCGGAATGCCGGCATCTGACGACCCCATCTTCGCCTACACCCAGGGAAGACCGAAAGCGCTCCTGGAAATGGCCGGCAGACCCATGATCGAATGGGTCCTGGCCGCCCTGCATGCCTCCGCCCACACCGGCGACACCGTCATCGTCGGCCTGCCCCCGGAAACCCACCTGCAAACCACCCGCCCCGTCCACCTCCTCCCCGACCAAAACAGCCTCATCGACAACGTCCTCGCCGGGCTGGCCTGGGCCGCCCAACAGCAGCCGGACGCGCGCGCCGTCATCGTCAGCACCGCCGACATCCCCACCCTCACCAGCGACATTGTGGACGAATTTCTCAGCCGCTGCCAGCCGCTGGACAAAGCCCTCTACTACCCCATCGTCAGCCGCCAGACCATTGAGGCCCGCTTCCCCGCCTCCCGCCGCACCTATTCCCGGCTGGTAGATGGGGCGTTCGCCGGCGGCGACCTGGTGCTGGCGCAGCCGCGCATCGCCCACACAAACGTGGCCCTGTGGCAAACGCTGGCGCAGGCGCGCAAATACCCGTGGAAGATGGCCCGCATCATCGGCTTCACGATTCTGCTGAAACTGCTCTTCCGCCGCCTGCGCATTGCCGATGTAGAGCGACAAGCGGCCCGACTCATTGGCCTGCCCGTGGCGGCTGTGCCCTTCCCCCACGCGGAAATCGCCATGGATGGAGACAAACCGCATCAGATTGACCTGCTGCGCCAGGCGTTAGCATCCAACAATTGACCTCTTCTCACCGGAGAAAATACCCATGGGCAAATTTATCGCCATTGAAGGCGTCATCGGCGTCGGCAAGACAACGCTGGCGCGGCTGCTCCAGCCCCATTTTCAGGCGCAAGTGGTCCTGGAAGTGTTCGAGGAGAACCCTTTTCTCCCCTTCTTCTACAGCGACCGAGAACGCTACGCCTTCCAGACGCAGTTATTCTTCCTCCTCAGTCGCTACCACCAGCAGCGAAAATCGTTGCCCGCGGCGCTGCGCCAGGGAAATGTCGTCACGGACTATACGTTTGCCAAAGACGAGATTTTCGCCTGGCTCAATTTGAAGGATGACGAACTGGCGATGTATGGGCGTGTCCATGCCGCTTTGGCCGAAAAACTGCCCCGGCCTGACCTGATCGTCTTCTTGCGCGCCGACCACGACATTCTCATGCGCCGGATTGCCTTGCGTGACCGCCCGTATGAGCGAGATATGGACCCGACTTATATTCGCAGTGTGGCGGCGGCCTATGACGCCTGGTTGACGCACCTGGACGGTATTCCCACCCTGGAGATTGACACAAACGAGCTGGATTTCTTGATGCGCGAGTCAGACCTGGAAATGATTGCGGCGCGGGTACGGGCGTCGCTGGCGGACAGTGGGTCGCCGGCGGCATCCGCGGAGCAAGGACCACGCCCCATCGCGCCAGGGGAGACACTGGCCCGTTTCCAGCAGTTTCACCGGGACCTGGACGCGGCGAAAGGTTTCAATCCGGACATTTTCTTCAATTTCATGCTGCTTACGGAGGAAGTGGGCGAAGTGGCGCACTTGCTGACACACTTGCATAGTGATGCCCGAAGGCGGGAGCGGGAGGGCAGCGCGCCTGCGGCGGCGTATCAAGAGGCGATGCTGGGCCAGCGCGAACAGTTGAAGGAGGAGCTTGCGGACCTGTTGGCGTACGTGATGAAACTGGCGAATTATGCCGGCATCGATCTCGACGAAGCCTACCGCGACAAAATGAATCGCAACATACGCCGCGCCTGGACACGCACCGACAAGTGATGCCTCAGGTGGCGGCGCAACAGGGAAAGAGTACCATTTACGCATTAGAAAATTGTGGTATCTATTTTATTGTGGCGTTTTAGGCGCAGCGGCGGCGTAAATGCCGGCAAAAAGGCAAATGACGGATGCGCCCTGGTCGGCAGCCTGCCACGGATCACCCGCGTTGGCCAGGCCACTGATTACCTCACGACTCGCCTGACACATTTTCGGGCCGAATCTTTCAGGCGAACGCGCCACACATTGCCCCGTTTCGGTCCCATAAGATGGCGAGGCATCGCTTCCACATATCCTTCCATCGTAAGGCGTCTCACTCTTCATCTTGGGTTGCGTCGCGCCATCATCCATGAACCCGACCGGCAACCCCACAACATCTGATGAACGAACCCACCCCCTCACATGGTCCTGAAAGCCCCAGCGACAGCGTTCGCTTGCAGACATTATATGTCGTCAACAACCTGCTGCGACTGATGGACAAAGATGGGTTAGATATTGACGCCATCTTGCCCCAGGTACTGCAAACGGCCATGCGAGAGCTGCACTGTCAGTCAGGCAGCATCATGATCGTTGACGATGCCGGCAATCTGGAACACTTGTGGCATATCGACAACAACGACCCGACCTACCCCGACCGCTTCATTCAGCGCGTCCTCACCGACGGCATTGCGGCCTGGGTCATCCGCAAACAACAATCCGCCCTTATTCCCAACACCCTCACGGACACTCGCTGGCTGCCGCGTTCCGACCACCCCTCCGTCAACCAACCCTGGTCGGCCATTTGCGTCCCCTTGCTGGCCCGCCAGCGCGCCATCGGCGTGATCACCGTCACCAAACCAGGCACGCGGCAATTCACGCAGAACGACGTGTATCTGCTGCAAGCCATCGCGGACCTGGCGGCAGTCACAATTGCCAACGTCCGCCTCACGGATGACAGTCGCCGCCGCGCCGCCGAGTTAACCACGCTGATTGCCGCCACGCTCACCGTTTCCGCCAATTTGCAGCGGGAAGAGATTCTAGGCATTGTCAGGGAACAGATGGTGGCGCTGACAAACGTGCAGCAGAGCATTATCTGGTCATATGAACGTCAACGGCAGCAACTCACGCCGTGGGCGCAGGACAATACAGCCACGGCAACGGCCGTCACCGAGCAAGACTTCCCCTGGTTCGAGCGGGTACTTATTCAACGGAACTGGGTGCAGAACCGCCAAGACGGGCAGCTTACACCATCAGAACGCGCCTGGATGGAACAGTACCAGGCCAAAACAATTTTGATTGTACCGCTGCTGGGCGTCCAGGGAACGATGGGCGTGGCCCAGTTAGTAGACACGGAGACATGCCGCACCTTCACGGACCACGAGATTTCCCTCATCTGCACCCTGGCGGCGCAGGCCGTCATCGCCCTGGAAAACGCGCAGCTCTATGAGCGCGCCCAACGACAGTTGCGCGAGTCCAGCTTCCTCAACCAGGCCAGTGCCGTCATCAACTCCACGCTGGACATCCAGGAAATCATGGAGGTGCTGCTGGACAATACCAACAAACTGCTGCAAGTGGAAGCGCTCTCCATCGCCCTGCTAGACGAACAGAAGCAAGAACTGGTGTACGAGGTGGCCGTGGGCGCGGGCAGCAAGGAAATCGTCGGGATGCGCCTGCCCATGCACGAAGGCATCGCCGGCTGGGTAATGCAGCAGGGTCGCCCGGCGCTGGTCACGGACACCAGCCAGGACAGCCGGCACAGCCAGAGCGGCGATACCCGCACGGGAACCAAGACACGAGCCATTATTTGCGCGCCGCTGCAAGCACAGGGCACGGTTTTTGGCACGCTCCAGGCCATCAATCCCGCCATGGGATCCTTTACGGAAGATGATCTACAACTACTGGTGAAACTGGCAAACCTGGCCAGCAGCGCCCTGAACAATGCACGGCAATTCGCGCGCACGCAGGCAGCGGAAGCGCGCTATCTGGGGCTGTTTGAAGACAGCATTGACCCCATCATTCTCACAGACACGGCGGGGAGGATATTGGAGGTGAACAGAATTGCCGGCAATTTCCTCGGCTACACCAAAGAAGAACTGCGCGGCATGGACATCGCCATGCTGCACCCGGAAAAACCCGCCTTCCTCGCCTCGGAAATCGCCCTGCAGTCGATTCAAGAAGACGCCCAGGTACACATCAACCAGGTCATCACCCGAGCCGGCGCCATCATTCCCGTGGAAGTCTATGCCAAACGGCTGCACACAGGTGGCGCGGAAATCCTGCAATGGATTCACCACGACATCTCCAAACAAGTGGAACTGGAAGAGATGCGCCAGGAATTGATGGCCATGCTCATCCACGATCTGCAAAACCCGTTGAGCAACATCATCACCAGCCTGGAGATGCTGGGACACGAACTAGACGCCCTCACCAACCCCACCAGCATGGCTATCCTGGAGATCGCCAACCGCAGCAGCCAGCGATTACGCGCGCTCATTCGCTCGCTCCTGGACATCAGCCGCCTGGAGGATGGCAACAAATTGATGGACCGCAGCGTCTTGTCACCGCATCAACTCATCCAAGAGGCGCGGCTGGCCCTGCTGCCCGTCCTGCAGCAGCGGCACATCCACCTCTACGTGCACACGGAAGAGAATCTGCCGGAGGTAGACGTTGATGCGGATATGATGACCCGTGTGCTGATTAATCTGTTGGACAATGCGCTGAAATTCTCCGAAAAGGAGCAAAGTTTGACGATTACGGCCCATCGGGATAAAACGAACGCCGATTTCGTCCTGATTCGCGTGGCGGATCAGGGACCGGGTATTTTGCCCATCCACCGCGAACTCGTTTTTGACATGTTTTACCGCATCCCAGGCAAAAGCGCGGGCAAAGGCATCGGCCTGGGTCTGGCATTTTGCCGTCTGGCCGTGGAAGCGCACGGCGGACGTATCTGGGTAGACGAAGCGCCCGGCGGCGGGGCACTTTTCAGCTTCACGCTGCCGGTCGCCGCACCCCAGACGCATGACTGAACGACTCTATTACACAGACGCCTACACCATACGTTTTCAGGCCAACATTCTGGAACGCGCCCAGCACCAGAAGCAGTTGGCGGTCGTGTTGGATCGCACCTACTTTTATCCGACATCGGGCGGACAACCTTGTGATGAAGGGCAAATTGCCGGCACACCCGTCACCGACGTCATCATCCGCGAAAGCGATCAGGCGGTGCTGCACATCATGGCCGGAGAAGTCTGGTCCGGCAACCCCGTGAGCGCGGAAATTGCCTGGCCACGCCGCTTCGACCACATGCAGCAGCACACCGGCCAGCATATTCTCTCGCAAGCATTCATCCGCACCGCCGCCGCCGAGACCGTCGGCTTCCATCTCGGCCAGGAATACAGCACCATTGACCTGCACCGGAGCGACCTGACCGGCAGCCAGGTAGAGCAGGCGGAAACCATCGCCAACCAGATTATCTGGGAAAATCGCCCGGTGACGGCCCGCTTTGTCAGCCAGGAGGAGGCCGGGAACCTGCCTCTGCGCAAAATCCCCCCGGTCAACAGCCACCAACTGCGCTTGATCGACATTGACTCGTTTGATCTGACGGCCTGCGGCGGCACGCATGTGACACGAACGGGTGAAGTTGGTATGATTAAAATCGTGAAGTTGGAACGGCGCAATCAAGAATTGCGCGTCACGTTCCAGTGTGGCCGGCGCGCTTTGCTGGATTACCGGCAAAAGAACCGCATCGTGAACAAATTGGCCGCCGATCTGACGGTGGGATATTGGGAACTGGAAGAAGCGGTGGCCCGCCTGCGTGACGAGAACAAATCTTCGCGGACGCTGCTGAAGCGTCAGCAGGCGGAATTGCTGCTGGCGGAGGCGGACAGGCTGCTGCGCCAGGCCCGACGGCAAGATAATGTGACGATTGTGACGCAGGCTTTTGCCGCGGACCGCGATCCGGGGCATGTGCGTCAGTTGGGAAATCTGTTGGTGCAAAATGCGGGCGTGGTGGCGCTGTTGGGTGTGGCCGGAGGCAGTGCGCGATTGGTGTTTTGCCGTGCCGGTGATGCGCCCGGCGAGATGAATCAATTGATCAAAGCGGCGCTGCAGGTCTTGGGCAGTACCGCGGGTGGTGGCACGCCGGCATTTGCCCAGGGGGGAGGTCCAGGCGCGGATGTGGAGCGTGTGCAGGCAGCTTTGCAGCGCGCGGAAAGACTACTGCTGGCGCAGCTTCTTTCGTGAAAAGTACGTTCTATGGAACAATTGGCTGACAAGGTTTACGTGGAAACGGAGTATGCCGGCATCAACGTCGGCGCACTCATCACTAAAAAGGGCATCGTCTGCATTGACATCCCCTCCTACCCGCGTGACGCCCGCCACTGGGTCGATCAACTTCATATGCTCGACCCCCGTCCCATTCGCTACATCATTATTACCAACTGCCACGGCGACCGCCTGCTCAACGCCCGTTGGCTAAACGCCCCCCTCATCACGCACCAGACCACGGCGGACCGGCTGATCGGCTACGACAAACGGTATCCGCAGCCGCTGCTGGACAGTCTGATCGCCCGTAACCCGGATGCGGGGCGGGATTTAAGCAACAGCCCCGTGGAGCGAGCCTCGCTCAGTTTTACGGAGGATATGTCGCTGTTTTACCACGATCATGAGGTAAAACTGCGTTATCTGCCTGGACCGGAATGTGGATCGGTCTGCGTGCATCTGGTTGATGCCGGCATTCTCTTCACCGGCGACCTGCTCACCGTAGACACTTGCCCCATGCTGGCCCAATCCGACATCGATGCCTGGCTGCAAAGCCTGGAATTTCTGCGCCAACCTGAGTACAATGCCCCCGTCATCGTCCCCGGTCGCGGCCCCATCACGGAAGCCAGCAGCCTGACCGTGCTTGCCGAGTTCATCCACGACGTGCGCGCATACGTACGCCAGTTTCAACAGCAAAATCGCCCCCGGAGTGAACTAAACGCCTACGTCGGGGAGATCATGTATGACCTGCCCGCCGGTTACTTGCCGCGCGAGTGGATACAAGCACAACTTCGCGCGGGTCTGGAATACATTTACGATCAAATGAAGACAAAAGCCAGGCCAGAACAACCCGGCTAACCCCAAACCATTTCGCCGCACAAAGGATGCGCCATGTTTGATAACTCTGATAGCGCCATAGAAGCTCTCAAAACCGTCCCATTTTTCTCCAGCTTGCGGCGCGAGGAGGCCAACGCGCTGGTCGCGCGCATGATCCCGCGCCGCTTTGCGCCAGACCAAATCATCTTCCATCTGGGCGACCCAGGCGGACTGTTGTATATCCTCACGCAAGGGAAGGTGAAAATCTCCCGTGCGACGCCGGAAGGCCAGGAAGCCTTGCTGGCCATTCTTGGTCCGGGTGATTTCTTTGGCGAACTGGCCCTGCTGGATGACTCCCCCCGCTCGGCCACCGCGGAGGCCATTGAGCAAACGGAAACAATGACGCTGCATCGAGATGAGTTTCTAGGCTTTCTCGATAACAATCCTGCCTTTACCCACCACGTGCTGCGCACGCTGGCGATCCGCATCCGCCACCTGAACAGTCAAATTAGCGACATTTTCTTTCTGGATTTGCCGGCACGCCTCGCCCGCATCCTCCTCAATCTGGCCGACAACCACGGGCAGCCGGCCAAACAAGGAACCCTTATTGACATCTCCCTCACCCAGACCGATATGGCGGAGATGACGGGCGCTACCCGCGTCAGCATCAACAAAGCCCTGTCCCGTTTCCGCCGCTCCGGCTGGATCATCACCAGCGGGCGACACGTCACCATCGTCCGACGAGACAAACTAGAAGAATTGATCCAAATGTCCGGCGGCTAATAACCCCATCTACTAACGGATGCGCCCCAAGGAACGGAAATCAAATAAGACAACGAAGTTGTTTCCTTACCGTTCCTTCAAACTGACGATGCCATTAAGTACTTTATTTCATCGTCAGTCCTAAGCCAGATTGGACCATTTTCGCCAGAGAAAATTGGTCCAATCTCCAGAGAGCGTTCATAGTTATCCGTGCAACCTTAAAAGCATAGAAAAACATAGACGAGTTTCCAACTCATCCGACAAGAACATATTTGAGGAGACCCCATGCCACAGTTTACCATCATTGAAGAGGACGCCGTTACAGACCCTCGCGTAAGCGCGATCTACGAAGAGATCAAAGCCGAACTTGGGTTTGGCATCGTACCGAACCTGTTCAAGTCAATGGCTGCGCACCCCGCCTTTCTCGCCGCCAACTGGACCCAGTTTCGCGGCGTAATTTTGCAAGGCAAACTGCCACGCACGTTGAAGGAGATGATTGGGGTCGCCATTTCCCAATCCAACAACAGCGAATATGCGCTCAAAGTTCATCTACATGGCCTTTCCGCGTTGGGCATCAGCGAAGAAGTGCTGCGCCTGCTGGTGACGGATTTTGCCAGTTGCCCACTGCCAGAGCGACAGAAGGCGATCATTAGTTTTGGCCTGACGGCGGCCACCGCTCCGCAAACCCTCTCGGATGCGGATTACAACACACTGCATCAATTAGGGCTGGATGATACGGAGATTTTTGAGATTGTGGCCACGGCCAACCTGTTTACGGGAGTCAATCAGTATACGGATGCCATCAAACTGGAGATTGACGCCCTCTAGGAGCCTGAGCAAAAAGACGTGAATCTGAGCAGTCTCAGTAGTCCAAATTGGCTGCCGAGTTCCCGCGCTACAATCGTCATCAGACCTCATGGTACAGACTGGTGGGCTGGACACACAAAATCGGGACGACCTGCTGCAAACGACGCGGCGGCTGCTGGTCGAACTATCGGCCCTTTCTAGCCGTATTGCCGCAGTACAGGAAATCGCCACTGCCATCAATCGCTCGCTCGACCTGGAAGACATTCTAGAAATCGTCGGCAGGCAGGCAAAGTGGCTGCTCGACTTCGATTATTGTGGCGTTTACTTGCTGCATGAACACGATGGCGGGCGCTCGAAAACCTTGTTTGGCCAGACCGAGGCTATTGTCACGGCCAATGCGCCCGTTTTTGCCGGCATTGCCATCAAAACGCGCCAATCCCAACTCATCAAAGATAGCCGGGAAACCATCCCCGCCTATCCCTTCTGCTCCCAAATTGTCATCCCCCTGGAAAGCGAAAACCAGGTGTTGGGGACCATACATTTCGCCGCCCGCGCCGCCGACGCCTACACGCTGGACGACCTGCGCATCGGGTATCTGCTGGCGCTGCAATTGGCCGCCGCCATCCGCAACGCATACCGCTTCACGGAAATTCAAGAGCTGTACGCAGGGCTGCGGCGCGCGGAGCTAATGCGCAACGATCTGACCAACATGATCGTGCATGACCTGGCAAACCCGCTTACTGTCATTACGGGCAGCCTGACGCTTGTGCAAAACGGGGCGGAACAGGCGCATGTTCCGCCGGAGGTGCGGCAACGATTGCTGAATAATGCGTTGGCTGCCGGCAAACGGATGGAGGGGTTGATTCGAGATATTTTGAACGTGAGTCGGTTGGAGGCGCAGGAGTTGCAGTTGGATCGCTCAGTGGTGGATATGGCGGAATTTTTGCGGGGGAAAATGCCGGCATACCAGGCCCAAACCGAACAACAAGACAGACAACTCACCCTGCGCGTCGCCCCAAACCTACCCACCATCTCCCTAGACACGCAGTTAATCGGTCGCGTCCTGGAAAACCTCCTCAGCAATGCCATCAAATACACCCTTCCCGGCGGGCACATTCAAATTGACGCTTCCGCCACGGATGACGGCTGTTGTATCTCCGTGCAGGATGACGGCGAAGGCATTCCCGCCGAACATCACGCCCGCATTTTTGACAAATTCAACCAGGTCAAGGATGAACACGGGCAACCCCTGCGCAGCGGCACAGGGCTGGGGCTGACCTTTTGCCGTTTGGCCGTGGAAGCACATGGCGGGCGTATTTGGGTAGAAAGCAGCCCTGGCGCAGGGAGCCATTTTCATTTTACCCTGCCGCAAGATCGGTTCATTCTTGCCGAATGAACCAATCTACGAAGAAACGGTGAGGATGACCTTGCCGATGTTGCGGTTCTGCCGCACGTAGGCGTGCGCCTCCTGGGCGTCCGGTAGCGGAAAGGCGCGGTCAATCATCGGCTGCAATGCGCCATGCACCAGCAAAGGCCAGAAACGGGCGCGAAATTGCTCCGTGATGGCGATTTTCTCCGCCAGGGGCCGTCCGCGAAGGGTGGAACCGACCAGGCGCAGCCGTTTGCGCAGCAGCAGCCCCATGTCCAATGTGGTCTGGCCGCCGCTAAGGAGGCCAATGCTCACCAACCGCCCCTGGCCGCGCAGCAGTTGCAGGTTGCGCGGGAGGTAGGCTGCGCCCACGGGGTCGAGGATGAGGTCAACGCCTTCGCCGGCGGTGGCTTCCAAAATGGCGGGGAGGAAGTCGGCTTGCTTGTAGTTGACGGCGTGGGCTGCGCCTAAATGCCGGCACACAGCCACCTTCTCATCCGTCCCCGCCGTCGCATACACCTCCGCCCCCATCGACCGCGCCAACTGGATCGCCGCCGTCCCCACGCCACTGGCCCCCGCGTGAATCAGCACCCGTTCCCCCGTCCGCAAATCCCCCTCCAAAAACAAATTCACAAACGCCGTATACCACACCTCCGGCACAGCCGCCCCCTGCGCATACGACCACCCATCCGGCAGCCGCAGCAGCATCTCGTAAGGAACCGCCACCCGCTCCGCGTAGCCGCCGCCGGGCAGCAGCGCGCACACGCGCTCGCCCGGCTGCCACCCCACCACCGCCGCCCCCACGGCCACAATATCCCCGGCCACCTCTAACCCCAAAATCTCGGACGCGCCCGCCGGCGGCGCATAACCGCCCCGCGCTTGCAGCAAATCCGCCCGATTCACCGCCGCCGCGCGCACGCGCACCAACACATCCGCCGCGCCCATCGACGGTTCAGGCACATCTGCCCACACCAGCCGCGGCTCCTCCGCCGCTTGATGCACCACAATTGCTTTCACCGTTTACCTCAAATCCCCCCATCTCGCATAGTCTCATACACCCAGCAACTCCAGGATCGCCTCCTGTTGTCCCACGATAGCGTGCTGCTTCAGGGAAATGCCGTGCGGACCGCGCGCCTGGGCCACGCCAGGGTTATCCGCCAGATACGCCTTCACAATCTCGATCTTGCCCATCATGACGGCGCAAAAGATGTCCATACGCGCCCCATGCGCCAGCAAATGCGCGGCAATCGCCACCTGCCCCGTGTGCGCCGCCGCGCCCAGCGCCGTCTCCCAGTCCCCGCCGCCCCAATCCCAACTGGCATTCACCAGCCCCGGCTCCTGCGCCAGCAGCGCCTGCACGCGCGCCAAATCGCCATGCGCCACGCGCACAAATTCATGCACCATTTCTTGACTGATCGCTGCTTTGTCCACGTCCCTCTCCTCCATTTTGCGAGTGGTTCATTCTCCAAGATTAGACCAATTGGCTCTGGTGAAATTGGTCCAACGCCAGGTGGTTGCGCCCCGATATTGCGCACTTCCGCGCCAAGCCCCCTGGCAACCTGTACAACACTGGCAGTATAGCATGGAACGCCTGGCTCTCCCACGATGCCGGCACAATGGCCGCTATTGACCACATGGGATGTTACCACTTTCCCGCAAATTTGTTACTATTCAGCAGCGGCGGCACAAAGTATATTTCCATCCCCAGGATTGGTTTGTTCTTCAAGAATGAACCAATCTGAAAAGGGGAAGTGATTTCGGGAATTCCCACCCCCACCTGGTACATTCCCCAACAAGGTATCATGTATGCAACGAACCTATCAAACTGTGGGTATCCGACGCTGGCTGTTTTGGCTGCTCGTCGTCGGATTTCTTTGGGTCGTGATCAGTCGCCTCACGGAAATCGGCAACCTGCTGCAAACCATCCGCCAGGGAGCCTGGCAGTGGGTACTGCTGGCGGCAACCTTCCAAATTGGCCGCTACCTGGCCTACACCGGCGTCTTTTATCACAGCTTCGCTACCGTTAACGTCAAAAGCCGCTTCCGCGACCTGATTCCGCTCACCTTCGCGGCCATGTTCATCAACTCCACCGCCCCCTCCGGCGGCGCGGCAGGCATGGCCGTATTCATTGATGATGCGCAGCGGCGCGGCGAGTCGGCGGCCAAAGCCACTGCCGGCACGGTCCTGGTCGGCGTCGCTGACTATGGAGCCTATTCCATGCTGCTCCTGGTCAGTCTGCTCTTGCTGCTGCAAAAACACCAGCTAACGACGCTGGAAGTGATCGGCGCGCTGACGCTGTTCGTTTTCATGCTCGTGCTGTCGGCGATCCTGGCGCTGGGTTTGTGGCGTCCCCAGGCGCTGCACCGGCTGCTGTCCGCGTTCCAACGGCTGGTGACGCGCGTCTTCGCGTTGCTGCGCCGCCCCGCCCCGTTTCCGCTGGGTTGGGCGGATGAGTACGCGGGGGAGTTTAGTCTGGCGGCAGGGGCAATTGCCGGCAATCCACACCAGGTCGTGCGTACGGTTTTGGTCGGGCTGACCGGGCATCTGATCAATGTGGTCAGCCTCTACTGTGTGTTTCATGCTTTTCGGCAAGAGGCGGCGTGGGGGGTGATTGTGCCGGCATACAGCATGACCTACCTCTTCTGGATCGTCTCCCCCACCCCCAACGGCATCGGCATCGTCGAATCCATCATGCCCCTCATCTACACCACCTTCGGCATCTCCACCGAAGCCGGAACCATCATCAACCTCGTCTTTCGCGGCCTCACCTTCTGGATACCCATGCTCCTCGGCTTCGTCCTCCTCCGCCGCCTAAAAATGTTCCGCGGCCCCGAACGCGACCTCGCCGAAGAAGGACAAGTACGCCTCATCGCCACCCTCACCGGCCTCATGGGCATCGTCAACGTCCTCTCCGCCATCACCCCCGGCTTCGCCGCACGCCTCACCCTCCTCACCACCTACTCCCCCATGACGGTCGCCCAGGGCGGACGCCTCACCGCCGTCATCAGCGGCTTCATCCTCATCTTCCTCGGCCTCGGCCTCTGGCGGCGCAAACAAAACGCCTGGTACCTCACCATGATCGTCCTCGCCGTCTCCGTCGCCAGCCACCTCCTCAAAGGGCTAGACTACGAAGTCGCCATCATGGCCGCGCTGCTCTCCCTGCTGCTCCTCACGCAACGCTCCCACTTCCACGCCCTCTCCGACGTCCCCTCCATGCGCCAGGCCGCCTGGACCCTCGTTGGCTCCCTCGCCTTCACCCTCGCCTACGGCTCCATCGGCTTCTATCTCCTCGACCAGCATTACAGCGTGCAGTTCGGCCTCACCCGCGCCCTCAGCCAGACCGTGATCATGTTCACGCAGTTCTACGATCCCGGCCTCATCCCCATCACCGGCTTCGGCCACTACTTCGCCACCTCCATCTACATCGTCGGCGCGGTCACATTTGGCTACGCCTTCCTTATGCTGCTGCAGCCCGTCCTCATGCGCAACGCCCCCTCCGCCGCCGACCGCCAACGCGCCGCCCGCATCGTCCGCCAGCATGGCCGCACCACCCTGGCGCGCATGGCCCTCCTCCACGATAAATCGTACTACTTCAGCGAAGGGGGTTCCGTCATCGCGTTCGCCGTCAAGGGGCGCATGGCCGTCGCCCTCGGCGACCCCATCGGCCCGCCCGCCGACGCCCCCGCCGCCATCCGTCAGTTTCAGCTTCACTGCCGCAAGCACGACTGGGACGTGGCCTTCTACCAGGCGCAACCCGACCACCTGGAAGCGTACCGGCAGCTTGGCTTGCGCGCCGTCTGCATCGGGCAGGAAGGGATTGTTGACCTGACTTGCCCTGCCTCTCGTGACTACGCGAAGGCGTTTGTGCCCGCGCCTGGAGCGGCGCGCAGCCAGACGGCCATTTACACGCCGCCCCTCTCCGATGGCCTGCTCAGCCAGTTACAAGTGGTCAGCGACGAATGGCTCACAGACCGGCACGAACAGGAGATGCGCTTCGCCCAGGGCTGGTTTGACCCCGCCTACGTGCGCCAGAGCGTGGTCGTGGCCGCCTATGACGCGAATGGCTCCTTGCAGGCGTTCGCCAACATCGTCCCCGAGTATCAAAAACAGGAAGTGGGCGTGGACATGATGCGCTGTAGACACAAAACGCCCCCCGCCGTCATTGACCGCCTCTATGCCGCGCTGCTCGAATGGGCGCAAGCGCAGGGGTACGCCGCCTGCAACCTGGGGCTGGCCCGCCACCCCCAGATCAACGGCGAAACGGACGATGCCGCCCTGAACCAACTGCTGCGCTACGTCAACGAACACATGGAACGGCTCTACCACTTCGAGGAACTGCCCTTCCCCCGCACCCTGCGCCCCCGCTGGGAACCCCGCTACCTCGTCTTCTCCGAAGCCACCCACCTCCCCGCCGTCTGGCGCACCATCATCCGCGCCAGCAACAGCCGCAACTTCCGCCGCCAGACCCTCCGCCTCCTCCTCTACCAACTCCGCCTCTCCCGCCGCAAATAGCCACGCCCACTCGCCCGGCTCCCGTAGATTGCAAAAATCTGCGAGATTTTTGTAATCCACCCGCGCGGCGGCGTCGTTGTAGGACAATTCGCTGAATTGTCCTGGCAATTTCGCAAATTGCCCGACGAAGAAACCTGCCGCCCGCGCGGCGGCGTCGTTGTAGGACAATTCGCCGAATTGTCCTGGCAATTTCGGCAAATTGCCCGACGAGCAGGGCTGCCACCCGCGCAGCGTCGTTGTAGGACAATTCGCTGAATTGTCCTGGCAATTCCGCAAATTGCCCGACGAGCAGGGCTGCCACCCGCGCGAGCCGCCACCCGCGGAGCAGCGTCGTTGTAGGACAATTCGCCGCCGAATTGTCCTGGCAATTTCCGCAAATTGCCCGACGAGCAGGGCTGCCGCCCGCGCGACAGCGTCGTCGTTGTAGGACAATTCGCCGAATTGTCCGAATTGTCCTGGCAATTTCCGCAAATTGCCCGCAAACGCCCGACGAGCAGGGCTGCCACCCGCGCGACGGCGGCGTCGTTGTAGGACAATTCGCCGAATTGTCCTGGCAATTTCCGCAAATTGCCCGCGCCTGTCCTGGCAATTTCCGCGCGACGAGCGGCTGCCACCCGCGTCGTTGTAGGACAATTCGCCGAATTGTCCTGGCAATTTCCGCAAATTGCCCTACGAGCAGGGCTGCCACCCGCGCGACAGCGTCGTTGTAGGACAATTCGCCGAATTGTCCCCGCGTTGTGCCATTCGCCGAATTGTCCGCAATTTCCGCAAATTGCCCTACGAGCAGAAACCTGCCACCCACGCGCGACAGCGTCGTTGTAGGACAATTCGCCGAATTGCCTGGCAATTTCCGCAAATTGCCCTACGAGCAGGGCTGCCACCCGCGCGAGCAGCGCTGCCACCCGCGCGCGTCGTTGTAGGACAATTCGCCTGAATTGTCCTGGCAATTTCCGCAAATTGCCCTACGAGCAGGGCTGCCACCCGCGCGACGGCGTCGTTGTAGGACAATTCGCCGAATTGTCCTGGCAATTTCCGCAAATTGCCCGACGAGCAGGGCTGCCACCCGCGCGACAGCGTCGTTGTAGGACAATTCGCTGAATTGTCCGCAATTTCGCAAATTGCCCGACGAGCAGGGCTGCCACCCGCGCGATAGCAGCGTCGTTGTAGGACAATTCGCCGAATTGTCCTGGCAATTTCCGCAAATTGCCCTACGAGCAGGGCTGCCACCCAAAGCGCGGCGTCGTTGTAGGACAATTCGCTGAATTGTCCTGGCAATTTCCGCAAATTGCCCTACGAGCAGGGCTGGCGTCGTTGTGGGACAATTCGCCGAATTGTCCTGGCAATTTCCGCAAATTGCCCGACGAGCAGGGCTGCCACCCGCGCGACAGCGTCGTTGTAGGACAATTCGCCGAATTGTCCTGGCAATTTCGCAAATTGCCCGACGAGCAGGGCGGCCACCCGCGCGACGGCGTCGTTGTAGGACAATTCGCTGAATTGTCCTGGCAATTTCCGCAAATTGCCCTACGAGCAGGGCTGCCACCCGCGCGACAGCGTCGTTGTAGGACAATTCGCTGAATTGTCCTGGCAATTTCCGCAAATTGCCCTACGAGCAGGAAACCCGCGCGGGGCGTTGCGGGGGACACCCCCTCAAACACCCCCGCCAGAGAGATCAGCGTGCCAGAGTCCAGAGGCTTCAGCGATCAGCGGTAAATGGGGACAGAACCACGCGCAACCCGCGGGTGTTGCTCCAGTAATTCGAGGAGTAATGGTGGCGGACCCCGCAATGGAGCCAGCTTCGTTCGTTAATCCAGGAACCACCTTTAAGAACAAAATGGTCTGTATCGGATGCAGACCACTTTTCGCGGTCCGCCCCGGGCTTATAAGGATATCCCTGATACAGGCTGCGCGTCCATTCCCACACGTTGCCGCTCATATCGAGTAGTCCCCGCGCGCTGCCCCCGGCGGGAAAACAACCGACCGGGCTGGTACGCCCCAGGTCGCTTTCCTTACTATTGGCACACTCAGAGTCAAACGTATCGCCCCAGGGAAAAATTCGTCCATCATCGCCGCGCGCCGCCTTCTCCCATTCCGCCTCGCTGGGCAGCAGCACCCGGTATCCATTGGCCAACGCCTGGCGTAAACCTGCTGGGGTCTCCACCCATTCGCGCAGCGCCTGATCCAGCCAGTTGCAATAAGCCACGGCATCAACCCACGCTATCCACATCACCGGATGATTCGCCGCCCCTTGCAGGCTGTCCTTATCTCGCGGTTCATAGCCGCTCTGCTGTGCAAAAAGGCGAAACTGCGCCAATGTCACCGGATAGCGCGCCAGGTAAAAGGTGGGCAACGTCACTTCATGCGCGGGTTGTTCATCCTCTCGCGCCTGCGGGTCGCGCTCCGGGTCGCTGCCCATGCGGAACGGTCCCGCCGGTATTTCCACAAACCCCAGCATCTCGTCCGCGGGCAGGCAATACCCCTCCGCGCCACGAAAGCGCGGGTCGCCCAACAGCGCCAGGGACTCCCCCGCGCTGACGCGGGCGGCGGTGGGCTGGTCGGGATTTTGCAAAACCGCCACCAACTGCCGCCGCGCCCCCTGGTGCTTCGGCCCCGCGCTGTCCGCCTCCTCGCTGTCCAGCACGCTCACCGCCTCCTGAATCCGCACCGCCTCCCCGCTGAGGAAGGCGTCCAACCCGACGACGACCTCCACCGGCGGCGCGGTCTCGTTGTTCTGCACCGCTCCCGCCAGGCGCACATATGCCTGCACTGCCTCGCGCGCCAGTCCGGAAAACCGCGCCCGCTCCCGCCCTTCGCCCTCCTCGTCTGGCGGCGGGTAGGTCATCATCCGCCGCAGCAGCGCATTCTCCGTGCGGTTTTCCAGGTACGTCGCCAGCAAGCCACCCCGCCCCAGACTGCCCGCCGCCCCTTCTTCCTCCGCCGCCGCGTCTTCCTCGCCCTTTGGCGCGGGCAATATCCGTCGCGCCCCCATAAACAGATCCTCCTCGCTCACCGGGCGGCGCGCCATCTCCATCTCCAGCGTCTGCACCAGCGTCGGGTACTGCCGCCACAACTGGTACAACTCTGGGTACTGCGTTTGAATCACCACCGTCTTCGCCAGCAGCGGGTCCGCAATCACGTCCTGCGGGAAACGGCGGTCGGCCACGCCGCGCAGCAGACGCAGGATATTCAGCACCCGCTTCACCTGGCGCGGATTGGGGTACAGCCCCCGCGCCAGCACCGCCTGCGTCCGTGGCGAAAGGTCCGCCGCCAGTTTTTCAATAAAAGTGGTCACGTCCTCCACCGCCAGCGGCGGCAAATGAAACGGAATCTGCACGATCTTCTGCAAATAGCTGTCGCCACGTATAGGCAGTTCTAGCCGCTCCCCGCCCGCCCCGCGCAGCATGGCCCCGTAGCGGATTTCAATACCCTGGCGAATCACAGCCTGATCCATGCCCAACACAAACACCGCGCCGGGCACTTCCAGGAACAGCTTGATCGCCTCCAGCACCTCCACCGCCTTCTCCGGCAGACAGCGGTCCAGGTCATCCACGAAAACGACCAGCCGACCTGCCGCGCCCGCGTCAATCAACTGCACCGCCTCCCGAAACATAGCCTCGAACTGCTCCATGTGGAACAACTGGCGGCGATGGTACTGCTTTGTCTCACGGCCAATGGCCGCCGCCGCTTTCTGGATTTCCGCCACGGGCGTATCGTCCCCGCCCATCATCTTTTTGAGTTGAGGGAACAGCCCCGCCGTACCCAATGTGGCCGCCGTCTCCACGCCCGCTTTGGTCGTATTGCTGATGAACTGCCACCAGTTGATAGCCCGCCCGCCCATCTCCGTCCAGTCCGCCGCCTGGTAGACGCTCTCCTCCAACCGCTGCAACAGGTCAACGAGCCGCTGCTCCCGCTCCCCTGGCTGCTGTAAAATAGGGCGTTCTTCGCGCGGCGCGCCCGCCGGTTCGGTCTCCCGTGGATACAGCGCATCCAGCACGCGCAAGATAAAGGCGCGCCACAAAGCCTCCTGGCGGTCATACTTCCACGCCGTAAACCAGACGGTGCGGCGGCTGTCTAGCCCTTCACCTTCCAGCTTCCGGCGCAACATGCGCATCAGGCTCGTCTTGCCGCTGCCCCACGGACCAAAAACGCCCACCGTCAGCGGCGTCTCCGCCTGCGTAATCACATCATACAGCGCCGCCCGGAAATCGTCGTAACGCAGCAAATCATCACTTGTAGCCTGATCCGTATGGTATCGCCCCATCGCTCTTTTTCTCCCTATAAAAGGTAAGGCGCGCATCGCATAACGCCGCGCGACTTTGAAATCAGACCGCCGCCAATCACCACTCTCCCGTCAATTCCTCGCTTTCCTGCTCCGCATAAGGGGGGCACTGATCGATGTAAAGAATATCCGCTGTCCGATCATAGCGAAAGGTCAGTCGCGTTTCCATGTTTTATCTTCTCGAGTCTGGCGAAATCCACATATAATGATCGGAGTCGAGGCTTTAGCCGGGTCAAGCTCCCTATGCGGACCGGCTGAAGCCTCCACTCCAAGAGAGCCAGAGTCCAGTTGGCTTCTTCAAACATCGTGTCATTGGTTGCACGCCAGAGAATCTTTCGAGGGGGTATTGTAGCATAAAGCCACTCCCGGTAGGCGTAGATTACAAAAATCTTGGAGATTTTTGTAATCTTGGGCAGCGCGGCGGTGGGGCGGCGGCTTGCGGGTCGGGGGGGATGCGGTTAGCGCAGGCGGAGTTCCTGGTAGGCGTATATCTGGTAGGGATAAGGGATGTTGTTGAGGGCGGCGAGGGTGGGCCAGTCGAGGCCGAAGCGGGCGGCGACGGCGGCGAGGGTGTCGCCGGGCTGGACGAGGTAGGTGGCGGGGAGGGTAGGCGTGGTGGCGCTGCTCCCTGGCAGTCGTAGCACCTGGCCCGGATAAACGGTATAGGGTGGGTAGAGGCCGTTGAGTTGGGCCACGGCCTGCCAGTCCAACCCCAGGCGGCGGCAAATTTGCGCCAGATATTCCCCCGCCTGCACCGTGTAGGTGCTGTCCCCGGCGGAGGGGATGCTGCCGGCAGGGGGCGAAGGGGCGGTGGTCCCGCCGGGCAGGCGCAGCACCTGGCCCGGATAAATCGTGTAGGGGAAGGTCAACTGGTTGAGGCGGGCGAGATCGGGCCAGGTGACGCCAAAGCGGGCGGCAATGGAGGCAAGGCGGTCGCCGGATTGCACGGTGTAGCCGTCCTGGCCGGTGGGCGACGGCGGCGGGACGGTGGGGGCCAGGCCGCGCACGAGGACGGCCATGTTCCCCAACACGGACCAGGAGGTGAGGAAGTCGGTGGCGCGGATGTATTGGGTGAGGCCGTCGGCGGCGTTGATCAAGACAACGGTCGTGGGTGTGTAGCCGACAAAGAGGAAGGTATGCTCAAAGGCGGCCACGGTCGTTTGCCGGCCATCCTGCGCTGTGTACAACTGGGGCGTGCCCGCCCACACGTTGCCCACGAGCCAGACGATGGCGGGGCGACCCGCGGCTGCTTCGGCGCGCAGGTCGTCGAGGGAGAAGCCGCGCCCCGCCTGCGCGTCCAATCCGTAGGCGCGCAGCAATTGGGCCACCGGCCCGGCGTGGACGCCATAGTCGTTGGGTGGGATATTGCCCCAGGCGCCATGCACATCGCCGACAAAACCCACGTCAGGGTTGTCGGAACGGGGCAGGCCGGCGAAGAAGGTCGTTTCGCTGACGTTGACGCCCCAGAAAGCGGCCAGGTCGGCCGCGGAGCGGGATTCGCAGGAGAGGCGATACGTCTGGGCGTGGCCGACGACGCCGTTGACGGTGGCGGAATCGGGAAGCTGCGCCGCGGCAACAGGCGCAGCCCAACCGCCAGACACCAGGATGAAAAGCAATATGAAAACGAGGCGTTGTTTCATGGGTCATGTAGGGCGGGTTGGCGACCCGCCTAATGCGCTGTTGCGGACAAGACGTTATGCAGGAGACAACATTCTCCGGTATTGTAGCTGAATGTTATGTCTTTTGGCGAAGGCGGCTTAAAATAGGTGAGGGGATGGAGAGCCAAACGATCATGGCTCATGTTGGCAAAGCGGGCGGGTTGGCAACCCGCCCTACAGGATATGAAGGAGGGTTTAAGCGATGTTACGACGGATTCTTTTGGTAGGGATCATGGCGGCGGCAACGCTGGTGGCGTTGTGGGGGAGCAGGCAGCAGGAGGTGGCGGCGGCCAGTGAGGGGCAGGTGGTGTATCAGGCAGGGGCGGCCAACGCAGACATCACGCCCACCGATTGGCAGACGTGCGTCTACTGGATGGCGGGGTACAGCATTGGCCGGGCGGCTACCTCCATCCACGACTCGCTGATGACGCGGGTGGTGGTGATTGATGATGGCAGCACGCCGATGGCGATTGTCACGTTTGACGTGATCGGGATTACGTCGGACGACGCGGACGCCATTCAGGACACGATCGCGGCGCAGTTGCCGCAGTTGGCGGGGCACATTCTCATTCACGCCACGCACGAGCATGAGGGGCCGGACACGATTGGCATCTGGGGCGGCGCGTGCGGACCGCCGCTGGCCAATCCGCGCCCGCAGCAGTACATTGATTACATGGCGGCGCAGGCGACGGCGGCGACACAGCAGGCGTGGGACAGCCGTGAGCCGGTGAGCGTGACGTTTGCGAACATTGAGCATGATCCGCTGCTGAGCGACCTGATGCGTGATTCGCGCACGCCGCAGGTGTGGGACCCGTATGCGCGGCTGATGATTTTTACAGGGATGAATGGGCCGGTGGCGACGCTGGTGAACTGGGCCAGCCACCCAGAGGTGCTGGGGTCGGAGAACCAGGCGATGACGGCGGACTACGTGAAGTGGGTGGTGGACGAAATTGAGGCGGATTTGGGGGGCGCGGCCATCTTCGTGAACGGCGCGATTGGCGGGCTGCTCACGAGCAACGGCGGCAGCGTTTTGCCCGAACTGCCGGATGATAGCTTCGAAAAGGCAGAGGCGGTGGGTCGGCAGTTGGCGCAGCGGCTGCTGGGGCAGTTGCAGAATCCGGGGCCGAACGACGTCATCGCCACTTACCAGATGCTGCCACCGCTGCAATACAGCACGCGCGAATTTTACTTGCCGGTGGAGAACCGCGCCTTGATTTTGGGGCAGGCGCTTAATCGCATTCCAAAGCAGATGGTGCGCCAGTTCCAGATTCCGCCGCAGGAGTGGCGGCGCATCGATCTGCTGGCGAAGTATACGAACACGGAGTCGAACTTCATCCGCATTGGGCCGGCGGCGATCCTCACGGTGGGGGGTGAGTTGTATCCGGAATTGCTGGTGGGCGGGATTGAACCGGTGGGCATCCCGCCTTTCAACACGTTGCCGCCGGAAGCCCCGCTGGTGGGCAATCCCGGCTTTGCGCCTTATGAGTTCCAGTTTTTCTTTGGGCTGACCAATGACTTTATCGGCTACATCATTCCCATTTCGGAGTGGGATGGCTGGGCGGGCGGCCAGTATGGGGAAGATTTCGCTCTGTCGCACGATGAGGGGCCGATCCTGTCGTACAACCTCCATTTGCTGATGCTGGGGTATGAGACGGGAACGTATCCGAGTAATTGATGGGTGAATGGGGGGGCGCAGGAATCTTCCTGGAAGCTTTCAGCTTCCAGGAAGATGACGGACTAAGGGCGCACCCGTTAATAGAGGCTTCGCTCGGGAATTGACGAAGCGAACCCTATGGCGTGAGGTCGAAGATACGGGTGTGGTCGCGGAAGACGCGCAGGCGCTTGAGGAGGGCGCGGGCGGCGTCGGGGCTGTCCACCGTTTTGTCCACGCTGTATGTGCGGTATTCGCAATAGGCCGGGGTGACTTCGATGACGGCGTAGCCCCAGTGGTAGCCGTCGAAAAAGCGTACGTGCGGGTTGAGGAGGCGCACGAGGCCTTCGCCGATCTCGAAGGGGAAGCCGAGGTCGGCCAGGACTTCGCCCACGTTGGAGGAGGTGACGGCGGGGGTCATGAATTCGACGCCGACGACGTTGTTGGGGTCGTTGTTGTCGTGGTTGGCGTAGTCAATTTTGAGGTAGCCGGCCATGTAGGCGTGCAGGTCTCCGGTGAGGGTGACGAGGTTTTTGATGCCGGCATCTCTCACCTGCGTCAACACACTCTGCCTCTCATACTCATACCCATCCCACGCATCCAGATTGAGATAAATATCCCCGTTCGGATTATTCGGGCGGGGGATAATCAACTCCATTTGCAGCACCTCATTCCCCCACAACTTCCAGATCGCCGGCGAATTCAGCAACCCATCCACCAGCCAATCCCGTTGTGTCGGCCCCAACATGGACTGCGACGGATCCGACTGCATGGGGCAGCCCAGGTTGACGTAGCGGCCACCGATCGTGGTCTCGCCGCAGGGGTGTGGGCTACGGTAGGTACGCTCGTCGGTCATGAAGAGGTCCACCAGATCGCCAAACTGAAAGCGACGATAGATGGTGAGGTAGTCGTGTGGGTGGGTGGCGTTGGGGTCGATTTGGGGACGTGCCGGCATATACTCCGCCCAGGCCCGTTGTGATTCCAACTTCAACTGCGTCAACGCATTCGGATCAGCCACAAACGGATGATCCGGCGCGCCCGGCGCATCCAACTCATAATCCCAATAACTATCATTCGCAAACTCATGATCATCCCAGATGATGATGAACGTGTGCCGCTCCATCACCTCCTGCAAGAAATGGTCCGAATGGTAGGTACGATAAAGATAGCGGTACGCCTCCAACCCCGTGGCCGGGCTGCCCCCCGGAATTTGCAGCACGTGATTGGGATACGCCTGATTGGTGCTGCCGCTTTCATAGATGAAATCCCCCACGTGGATGACAAAATCCACGTCCTCCTGCGCCAGGTAATGGAGCGCCGGATAGTAGCCATTCGTGTAATGCTGGCACGTCAGCAGGCCGAATTTCAGGTTGGTCGGGGAACTGTCGGATGCCGGCAAAGTGCGGCAGCGACCAATACGACTAGACGTGTTCGCATAAATAAAGCGATAGTAGTACACGCTACCCGCGCCCAGGCTGCCATCCAGGTCCAACTTCACCACATAGTCACTGTTCGCGTCAAAATCCGCGCTGGCAACGAGTCCTTGAGCCACAATCTGCGTGAAACCCGTATCCGCGGCCACCTGGAAAGCCAGATTCGTGTCCGGCTGCCACTGATCATCATTGACGCGCGTCCACAGAATCACGCCGGCGGCAGTAGGATCACCAGAAGCCACCGAAACGCCAAAAACATCCTCCGGCGGCAAGTTAGGGTCAAAAGCGAAATGCGCCTGATCAGGCGGATCGGCAAACCTGGAACCGCCCGGCCCTAATAGCACGTACGGCGTTACCAGGCCCAGCGCGCCCAGACCGGCGCTACGAATAAATTCTCGACGGGTGATTTTGCGAGCCATGCGAAAGATACTCCTCTGAGTGAATGAAAGGCGAAAGTCGATTAGGGGGGCGTGGATGGTGGTCGATGAGAACCGCGAAAGAAACAGGATATTTGTAACAGCAAAAAGCCTTTGTGACAAAATTTGACCAACCTGCTTTCAGTAGCCTTTTTATGCCATTTCTCGTACACTCAATGACCGTCAATCTATGTTTATTGGGAGAATTGGGCTACAAGAGGGGTTGTCCCATTTTCTAAATGGGACGGTAGACGGGTAGGGTCCGATGTTGTCCCATTTTCTAAATGGGACCGTGGACTGGTAGGGTCCGATGTTGTCCCATTTTCTAAATGGGACGGTAGACGGGTAGGGTCCGATTTGGAAAATCGGACTACAGTAGGGGTTGTCCCATTTTCTAAATGGGTCTTTGGCACACACCCATTGGAAATTCGCCCGACAAGGATGTTCTTAAAGGAGCAATGATGTCTCAACGCGAAACATATGCCGTACAGGTAGCCGGTCTTAATCGCTTCCTGCCTATTTTCGAGGTCGCCCCCGGCGTAAAAATCGCCATTTTCAACATGCTGGGCGACACGCACATCGTCAAAGCCGCCGCCGCCGTCCTCGCGGAAAAACTGGCGCAAACGCCCGCAGACGTGCTGGTGACGGCGGAAGCCAAGAGCATTCCCCTCATCTACGAAATGAGCGCCCTCATGGGGCTGCCCTACGTGGTGCTGCGCAAGACCTACAAGCCCTACATGGGCGACGCTATCAGCGCCGAAACGCTCTCGATCACCACGGGCAAGCCGCAGGAGCTGTATCTGGATGAGAAGGACCGTCAGCGCGTGGGGAACAAGAACGTGATTCTGGTGGATGACGTGGTGAGCACGGGCAGCACGCTCAACGCGATGCAAGAGGTCATTCGCGCCGCCGGTGGGCACGTCACCCAGGTAGCCGCCGTCTTCACCGAAGGGGATCAGGACTGGTCCCACGTGCTGGCGCTGGGCAATTTGCCCGTGTTTTTGCAGGACAAGGAGTAAGAACGGTCAAGATGGCGTTGCAAGGTCACGCAAGCCGGAAGCCAACCCCGGCGACACTCTCCATCTTTCACCATCTTTTCGCTTCCGTGGCGGAGGAGATGGGCGTGGCGCTGGAGCGGGCGGCGTATAGCCCGAATATCAAGGAGCGGTTGGATTTTAGCTGCGCCGTTTTCCTGGGGGATGGGCGGATGCTGGCGCAGGCGGCGCATATTCCCGTACATCTGGGCGCAATGCCGGCATCCGTCCGCACCGCCATCACCCATTGTCAACCCTTCCGCCCCGGCGACGTCGTCATCCTCAACGACCCCTACCTCGGCGGCAACCACCTCCCCGACATCACCCTCGTCTCCCCCATCTTCATCGACGAATCCACCCCCACCGCCCCCGACTTCTTCGTCGCCAGCCGCGCCCACCACGCCGACGTCGGCGGCATGTCCCCCGGCTCCATGCCCCAATCCACGGAACTGTACCAGGAGGGCCTGATCATCCCCCCCGTGAAACTGGTGGACGGCGGTCAGCGCAACGACGCCCTCTGGCAGATCATCTTGCGCAACGTACGCACGCCCGTGGAACGGAGCGGCGACCTGGCGGCGCAGTTGGCCGCGCACCACATCGGCGACCGCCGCCTGCGCGAAATTGTGCGGCGGTATGGCGGCGCGGAAACGCAAGCCCACGCCATCGCTCTGATCGCCTACGCGGAAACGCTCACGCGCGCGGCCATTGCCCACATTCCCGATGGGGTGTACACGTTTTGCGACTACCTGGATGATGATGGGCAAACGGCGGAGCCTGTGCCCGTGCAGGTGACGTTGACGGTGGATGGAGAGCGGTTGCTGGCGGATTTTGCCGGCACAGCCCCCGCCGTCCAGGGCAATCTCAATGCCGTGCCCGCCATCGTCACATCCGCCACCGCCTACTGCCTCCGCTGCGCCGCCCTGGCCCTGACACAAACCGATCTACCCATGAACGAAGGCGCATTCACGCCGCTAGAAGTGCGCGTGGAACCCGGTTCGCTCCTCGATCCCACGCCGCCGCACGCCGTCGCTGCCGGCAACGTGGAAACCTCCCAGCGCATCGTAGATGTCGTCTTTGGCGCATTGGCGCAGGCACTGCCCGACCTCATCCCCGCCGCCAGCCAGGGAACCATGAACAACCTCACCTTCGGCGGCAGCGGCGAAAACGGCCCCTTCGCCTACTACGAAACCATTGGCGGCGGCGCGGGCGCCGGTCCAACGGCAGACGGCGTCAGCGGCGTCCACGTCCACATGTCCAACACGCTAAACACACCCGTGGAAGCGCTGGAATACGCCTTCCCCCTGCGCGTCCTCGCCTACGAACTGCGCCACGGCTCCGGCGGCAGCGGACGGCACCACGGCGGCGATGGCCTCGTGCGCAGTCTGCAATTTCTGCGCCCCGTCACCGTCACCCTCACCAGCGAACGCCGCCGCCGCGCCCCCTACGGATTAAACGGCGGGCAACCAGGGCAGCCGGGCGAAAACCACCTGTTGCGCGAAGGCGCGACACAAGCACTACCGGGCAAGGTCACCATTCGCCTGCAATCGGGCGACACGCTGCGCATCGAAACGCCCGGCGGTGGCGGCTGGGGGGCGGCAGATTGATCCCGCTAGGCTCCAGGCGCAATCGGTTGTCGTGGACCATCGGCCTGTCGCTGGTGGCGCTGTGGCTGGCCGCCGGCTGCCGCCCCACCCCCAAACCGGTGGCCGCGCTGCCCGCGCTCACCCCCACCGGCTCGGCCACGCCCGCCGCGCCGATGGCCACAGCTTCGCATACGCCCCGCCCGGTCCCAACCGAGACAGCTATCTCCCCGCCCACCCTCACACCCATCCCCACGGCAACCGCGACGCCCACGCACACCCCCTCCCCCACGCCCACGGCCACGGCCACGGCAACCCCCATCGGGCCATGCGCCGCGCGCAATCCCGGCGACGATCTGTTCGCGCTGGTGACGCACGATTACGGCCTTAGCCGCGACTTCGCGCCGAATGATCTGGTGCCGCTGGCGGAATTCTTCAGCATTGACGTGACACTGGGCTATCCGACGGAACTACGCCAGGTGGTGATCGCGCCGCTGGTGCGTATGGTGCAAGACATGCAGGCGGCGGGGCTGCATCCACAAATCCTGTCGGGCTATCGCAGCTATGCGTCGCAGGCGGTGGCGTACGACAAATGGCTGCAAAAGGAACCGGAACGGGCGAACATCCTCAGCGCCCCTCCCGGTTACAGCGAGCACCAACTGGGCACGACCATTGACTTCGGCTCTCCTGAACTGCCCACCATCGTCGGCCAGGAAGACATCCAGTTTCACACCTATTTTTATCTCACCAGCGAAGGTCAATGGCTGGCAAACTATGCCCATCAATACGGCTTCACCCTCAGCTTTCCCCGCGACACCCTGGAAATCACCGGCTTCTACTATGAACCGTGGCATTTCCGCTACGTAGGCGTGGAACTGGCGACCATTCTGAAAAACCTGGGCGTCTCTTTCACGGAATACGCGCTGCAAAACCTGCCCCCGCCATGCGTGCCCTAAACCGTCCCCGCTCCTATTTGCTTCTCCTGGTCTGGCTGCTGCTAGGCGGGTGCCAGTCCGCGCTCCCCGCGGCGACTCCCATCGCGGCGCTGCCTACGTCCACGAACGCGCCACCTCCCGCCGGACCCCCGACGACGACGCCCCCGATGGCGACGTTACCGCCGCCGTCACCCACACCGTATGCCTCCGCCACGCCCATGCCGTCCCCAACGCTCTCGCCGACGCCGGCCCCGCTGATCATCCGCTTCCCTCCTGATTGGATGGAGATGATGATGGAGGCAGTAGGACAGGTGGCCGCGCAAATGCCGGCACGCCAATGGCTCCCGCAACCCGACACGACAACAGCCCCGGAGGAAGCGGACCTGCGATTGGTCGCCGGCGCCGCGGAAAACGGCGTCTTGATTGGCCGCGAACCACTGGCCCTGGCCGTCCCCTTCACGCACCCCTGGACGGAAAAATCATGGACCGACGCGCAAGACCTGAACCTGCCCCCCTGCCCCGCCCCCCCTATCACCACCCCATGCTGGCTGCCGTGGCGTCTGCTGCGCCCCCCGTTAAAGGCCGTTCCGCTGGATGGCCTGCTCCCATTTGAACCCGGCTATCCCGCCCGGCAGAGCTGGTCGCTCGTAGGTGCGGAGCCGGAAGCCGCCACGCTGCTCGCTCCCTTGCTGCGCCCGTTTCTCGCGCCGGCCCCACTCGTCTCCCTGGCCGCCGTGGGCGACCTGATGCTGGACCGCTCCCTCGGCTATCGCTTGACGCTGGGGGATGTGGACGTGCCCTTCGTGGACGTGGCGGACACGCTGCGCGCGGCAGACCTGACGGTGGGCAACCTGGAGTCGGCGCTGGGGGACGTAGGCGAACCGGTGCAGAAGAGCTACCGGTTCCAGGCCCCGCCGATTGCGGCGGAATCGCTGGCGCGCGCCGGTTTCGACATCCTTTCGCTGGCGAACAACCATGCGCTGGATTTTGGCGTGGAGGCGCTGCAACAAGGCATCGGGCTGCTGCTGGCGCAAGAGATCACGCCGATTGGCGCGGGAGCCGACCGCGCCGCCGCGCACGCACCTGCCCTGCGCACGGTGAACGGGGTGCGGGTGGCATTTCTCGCTTATGCGAATGTGCCCGTGGAAGGGCGCGGTTTTGATACGCGCAGTTGGGAGGCGGGACCGGATCGGGCCGGGCTGGCGTGGGGCGATCCGGAGCAAATTGCGGCGGACGTGGCGGCGGCGCGGCGGCAGGCGGATGTGGTGGTGGTGCTGCTGCATAGCGGGATTGAGTATCAGGCGCAGCCGTGGTCGGCGCAGATGGCGGCGGCGCAGGCGGCGGTGGATGCCGGCACGCAGTTGGTCATCGGACACCATGCGCACATCCTACAGGGGGTGCAGTTCGCGCCGACGGGGGTGATTGCCTATGGGCTGGGGAATTTTGCGTTTGAGATTGACGGACCGCCGGAGACGGCGATTTTGCGCGTGTGGTTGGACGAGGAGGGGGTGAAGATGTTGACGTTTGTGCCGGCATTTATCCAATTCGGAGGGGCGCCACGCCTGGCCACGCCCGCCGAAGCCGCCGCCATTCAGCAACAAATCGAAATCCTCACCCTCCCGTTGAACCCGTGAGCAGACGTCCCCGTCAATTACGTGATCTTCACACCATTTTGATTAAAATAGGTCAGGCGTTAGATGATTGTCTCTTTTCCGCATTCTTGCGCCTGGCCCTATCAACCGAGGAGGTGCGCCAGAACAAATCGCGTTACACACATGACCCGTCGCCATTATTCCCGGAGACACGCCAGTTCTACGCAAAGAGCGACCGCTTGCGTAGGGAAACCTGGCAAATCTTTTACGGACGGCGGCACAGTCACGACCCTTTCACATTCATGTAACCCAAACAAGTAGGAGAACCCACCATGAAATCACGTCTTACCTGGTTGCTGCTGTTGGCGGCCCTGTTAGCCATCGTCGTTAGTGGCAGCGCTCTGGCCGTGCGGGCGGCCAATCCTGATCAAAGCAAGTATGAAAGCAAAGTGGAAGCCGACGTACTCAACGCCTTGGCCGAAGCAGGAGAAACGGACTTCTTCGTCTGGATGACGGAGCAGGCGGACCTCAGCCCGGCCGCCGGCCTGAGTACAAAAGAAGCGAAAGGGCAGTTTGTTTTTGACACCCTGCGCGAGACCGCGGAACGGACGCAAAAAGAGTTGCGCCAATACCTGGATAGCCAGGCCGTCAACTATACGCCGTTCTACATTGCCAACAAAATCTACGTCGCTGCCGGCAATTCTGAAACCGTTCTGAGCATTGCCGCCCGCGCCGACGTAGCCCAAATCACGGCTAACCACGCTTTCCAACTGCAACCGCCCGTTGACCGCGCCCCCGCGCCCGATACCGTGGAAGCGATTGAACCCAACCTGACCTTCGTCCGCGCCGACGAAGTGTGGGACATGGGCTACGATGGCGAGGGCGTTGTCCTGGCCGGCAACGACACGGGTCTGGCCTGGAACGTGCCGGCAATCATCAATCATTATCGTGGCTGGAACGGCAGCAGCGCCGACCACAACTACAACTGGTGGGACGCTACCAACACCTATCCCACAGTCCCCAATGATGGTTTCGGCCACGGCACGCACACAGCCGGCACGATGGTCGGCGACGACGGCGCCGGCAACCAGATCGGTATGGCTCCGGGCGCAAAGACCATTCACTGCAAGAACATGACGGACGGCGGCTCCGGCACGGACCTGACCTTCACCACCTGCTTCCAGTGGGACCTGGCTCCCTGGGACCTGAGCGGGGCCAACCCCAATCCGGCCATGGCCCCCGATGCCGTCACCAATTCCTGGGGCTACTGGGGTGGCAACAATCCGGTGTTTGAGGACGAGATCGCCGCGCTGCAAGCTGCCGGCATCGCCATCGAAGTTTCCGCCGGCAATGAAGGCTCCGGCTGCGCCTCCCTGCGCTCCCCCGGCGACTACCTGCAAGTGATCACCACCGGCTCCGTCCAGCACAGCAGCGGCGTCCTCCCCGGCACGATCACCGGCTTCAGCAGCCGCGGTCCCTCCGACCTTTATCCCAACGACTACTTCCCCGATGTGATGGCCCCCGGCGAAAACATCCGTTCCTCGGTCCCCGGTGGCACGTATGAAGCCTGGAGCGGCACCAGCATGGCCGGCCCGCACGTCACCGGTTTGATCGGCCTTATGTGGTCCGCCAGCCCCGCGCTGCGCGGCGACATCGCCCAAACCTACGACGCCATCTACGACACGGCGGTCCGCCTCAGCGGACAAAACGGCTCCAACTGCGGCGGCGACTACGTCAATGGCCCGAACAACGACTGGGGTTTTGGCACGATTGACTCTGTGGCGGCGGTGGAAGAAGCCATCCTGCGCGGCGGCCCCAACTTCACGCTGACGGCAACGCCCGCTTCCCGCACCATTTGCGCCCCCAGCAATGCGCAGTACGCCATTGATCTGGGCCAGATTCTGGGTTACAACTATTCCGTGAATTTGAGCGCGACGGGCAATCCCGCGGGCACGGTGGTTAACTTCACGCCGGGCGCGGTGGTGCCTCCGGGCAATGCCACATTCACGGTCGGCAACACGGGTGGGGCAAATGCCGGCAGCTACGACATCACCATCACCGGAACCGGCACCGACCCCGAAGCAAAAACCCACAGCACCATGGTCAGCCTGAGCCTGTACAATGCCACACCGGGCGGGTCCACCGTCGTCTCCCCCATTGGCATTGATCAGCCGCTCGTGCCCATGTTCGAGTGGACCGCCGCCAACCAGGGGGCCGTCTACCTGCTGGTCGTGAAGAACATCAGCAGCGGCGCACTCCGCTACGCCGTCACCTCCGACACCAGCTACACCTTCGCTACGCCGCTGGACCCGCTGGCGATCTACGCCTGGTCCGTGCGCCCCTACAACCCCTGCGGCATGGGCAGCTTCGCCCAGTTCGGCTTCTTCCGCACCCAGGACATCCCGCCCATCCTCGTGGTGGACGACGATGACAACGCCCCCGACGTGCGTGCCACCTACACCGGCGCGCTGGATGCGTTGGGCCTCGGCTACGACGTGTGGGACACGGGCAACAGCGACAACGAGCCGGACGCCGCCTACCTGCAACAGTACGAAGTCGTCATCTGGTTCACGGGTGACGAGTTCGGCGGCGCGGCAGGTCCCGGTTCGGCGGGTGAATCCGCCCTGGCGACCTACCTGGACGCCGGCGGTTGCTTCCTCATCAGCAGCCAGGACTACGTCTGGGACCGCGGCGTGACGGGCTTCATGCAAAGCCACCTGGGCATTGCTTCCGCCACCAGCGACGTGAGCCAGACGACCGTCACCGGCGCGGCCATCTACGCCGGCCTCGGCCCCTACACCCTGGCCTACCCCTTCACCAACTACAGCGACCTGCTGAACCCGGCGGGTGGCGCGGCCACGGGCTTCAATGGCAACCAGGGCAGCGCCGCCGTCGTCAGCGGCACGCACAAGGCCGTCTTCATGGGCTTCCCCTATGAGGCGATCCCCGCCGCCGGTCGTGGCCCGGTCATGGCCACCACGCTCGGTTGGTGCAACCAATAACCAGGTTGAGATTGGTCCAATCTTGAAGATTGGACCAATCTTACGATTCCCGCGCGACAACTCCGGCGCGAGTGGCATGGCAACCCACCTTGCCACTCGCGCCCTCCGTACTTCATACCTCATACCTCACACCTCATACCTCCAAAGGAACACCCATGGGCAACATTGACTGGGAAGGCTTTATCGAAAAGAAGATTCGGGAGGCGATGGAAAAGGGCGAGTTCAGCAATTTGCGCGGCGAGGGTCGTCCGTTTAGCGAGATGGAGGAGAATCCATTTGAGGACCCGGATCAGCGGCTGGCGTTTCATATGCTGAAGAGCAATGGGTTCACGCTGCCCTGGATTACGCGACGGCAGGAGATATTGACACAGGTGGAACGTGCCGGCATTCCCCTCCGTCGCAGTTGGGAAATCTACCAACACCGCATCCAGTTCCGCCCCAACGATGCCCAGGCGGAAGCCAACTGGCAGCGCGCCTACGCCCAATTCACGCAACGCCTGGCGGAAATCAATAAACAGATCGACGACTATAACCTGATGGTCCCCTCCGACGTGTTTCGCATGTTGCCCCTGTACCCGGAACGGGAACTTGCGCGACTGACCGCGCCGCATTCCTGAAAGGAGAAAATCCCTCATGGCCGAGCTAAAGACCCAGAAAAACGACCAAAGCGTGGATGCCTTCCTGCAAACCGTGGCGGACGAACGAAAGCGGCAGGATTGCTATGATCTCCTGGCGCTGATGCAAGAGGTGACGGGAGCAGAGCCGGTTATGTGGGGCAGCAGCATCATAGGCTTTGGCAGCTACCATTACAAATACGCCAGCGGGCGTGAAGGCGAATGGTTCCTCACCGGTTTCGCCCCGCGCAAACAGAACCTGACGCTCTATATCATGGCCGGATTTGACCAATATGGAGAATTGATGTCTAAGTTGGGCAAACATTCCACGGGTAAATCTTGCCTGTACATCAAGCGGCTTGCGGACGTAGACCAAGACGTTCTGCGCCGATTAGTCGCGCTTTCGGCGGAACACGTCGCCCGTACCAACGCCTGAACCCGGCATAACCCACCCCAATCCCGGAGGAGTTGCCTGACATGCCCGATCCCACCCAATTCCAGACATTGTTCGCTTATCACTGGCATACCACCGACCGCCTGATCACCTGCGCCACCCACCTGGACGAACAGGATTACCACGAAAATCCCGGCTACGGTCACGGCTCCATCCATGACCTGCTCTTCCACCTATTACGCACCACTGTTGGTTGGCGGGGGGCGCTGGAAACGGGTAAGCAACTGGCTCCGTTGAACGCCGAAGATTACCCTTCCCTGGCCACGTTGCAAGCAGGAATGGCGCAAGAGCACGCCGCCTGGGATAATCTGCTGGCGCAGTGGGATGCCGCCGACCTGCAAGGCAAAATGGATTTGACGAACTGGCGGGGCGAGGTGGTAACTTTCACGCGCTGGCGCATTTTGCAGCACCTCATCCTGCATGGGATGCAGCACCACAGCGAACTGGCGCAACTGCTGACGAACAAAGGGCAATCGCCGGGCAACCTGGACTTCATTTTCTTTGTCTAGGACCGGCGCTGAGATAAGCTGCAAACGGCTACCTTTCCTCCTCTGGAGATTGGACCCATAGAGAAAATTGGTCCAATCTGGCTCAGCCGTTACCAGGAATGAATCACACGATGCACCTAAATATGCCGGCACGACAAACCCTGACAACACTCCGTCACCTCATCCTGGACATGGATGGCGTCCTGTGGCATGGCAACACGCCGATGGCCGGATTGGCTTCGTTCTTCACCGACATGCAGGCGTGCGGCATCGGCATCATGCTGGCGACCAACAACGCCACCAAAACCGTGGCCGATTACGTCGCCCGGCTGGCCGGTTACGGCGTCAATGTCGCGCCGTCCGCCATCCTCACCTCCGCCGTCGCCACTGCCGGCCACCTGCAAACGCGCTATCCCCCCCAGACGCCCATCTACGTGGTGGGCGAACGGGGGCTGCGCCAGATATTGCGGGATCACGGCTTCGTCGTCGTGAATGAGACGGCGGCGACCTCGCTGGAGGAGGAGTTGGCGGAGCAACCGGCGGCGGTCGTTGCCGGGCTGGACCGCGCGGTGACGTATCAACGGCTGGCGGCGGCGGCGCTGCACATCCGGCGCGGGGCGGCGTTTTTTGGCACAAACCCGGATGTGTCGCTGCCGACGGAGATAGGGGAAATGCCGGGCGCGGGGGCGATCCTGGCGGCGCTGCAAGCGACGACGGGGGTGACGCCCACTATCATTGGCAAACCGGGACCGATTATGTTCCAGGAGGCGCTGCGCCGCCTGGGGGGCGCGGCGGAGACGACGGCGATGGTGGGGGATCGGCTGGAGACGGATATTGTGGGGGGGAAGAATGCCGGCATTCACACCATCCTCGTCCTCAGCGGCATCACCAAACCTACAGACCTGCCCGCCAGCCCTATCCAACCCGACTTCATCTTTGACGACATCAACGCACTGCGCCAGGCCATCCTGCGCGCCAAGAGCGCACAATCGCACCATGATCAGTAAACAAAACCTTACCGGCGACAACGCCGCCGCCCCTCTCGTCAACCTCTATGACCTCACCCAGGAACAGCTTATCGCTTTCCTCGCGGAACAGGGACAACCCGCCTTCCGCGCGCGCCAGGTATGGGAATGGCTCTACCGGAAGTTTGTAGACGACTTCGCCTCCATGACCAACCTCTCCCGCGACCTGCGCCAGACGCTGGCCGCGCGCGCCACCCTGCAGCCCTTCCGCGTGGCCGCCGTGGAACGTTCCAACGACCATCAGACGCGCAAATACCTGTTCCAACTCCCCGACGGCAAATTCATCGAAACCGTCCTCATGACCTACGAGCGGCGGCGCACCGTTTGCATCAGCACGCAGGCCGGCTGCGCCATGGGCTGCGTCTTCTGCGCCACGGGGCAGATGGGCTTCCTGCGCCACCTGAGCAGCGGCGAAATCGTGGCCCAGGTACTCTGGATGGCGCGCGAACTGGCAAACAAAGGGGACCACCTCACCAACGTTGTCTTCATGGGCATGGGCGAACCGCTGCACAACTACGCGAATACGATGGCCGCCCTGGACCGGCTCACGGACCCCGACGGCCTGAACCTGGGCGCGCGCCGCCTGACCATCTCCACCGTCGGCCTCGTGCCGGCCATGCGCCGCTACGCGGACGAACAGCGACAAACGCCGCTGGCCGTCTCCCTGCACGCGGCCACGGATGCGGAGCGGGATAAGCTGATTCCCATTAACAAGAAGTGGCCCATTTCCGTGCTGATGGAGGCCTGCCGCTATTATGTGGAGAAAACGGGGCGGCGCATGACGTTTGAGTGGGCGTTGATTGAGGGGGAAAACGATACCGTGGAGCAGGCGCAGCAGTTGGGCAAACTGGTGCAAGGGACGCTTTGCCACGTCAACCTGATCCCGCTCAACCCCACCCGCGATTACGCCGGGCAACCTTCCACGCACGAGCGCGTGGAGGCGTTTCAGCATGTGCTGACGCGCTATGGCGTCACCAGCACCGTGCGCGTGCGGCGGGGCATTGACATCCAGGCCGGCTGCGGCCAACTCCGCGACCGCGTGGTATCGGGGAACAAGGACCACAATAAGGATGGATAGATTGGTCCAATCTTGAAGATTGGACCAACCTCAGCAAGCTCATTTCATCATGGCCCGGTGTTGACAACGGCGACGTCGGTGCAGACGGGGCCGTTGGGGGTTGTAAGGCGGGTGTAGATGGGGACGTTGCCGACCTGGGGGAAGTTGAAGCTGATGGTGTTTTGGTAGACGATGCCGGCAGGAAGCGACGCCGACCACAAGGAAATCCAGTTACCCTGCACGCGGGCGTAGTTCTGCCAGGTGACGGCGGTGGGGCCGGTGTAAATGTCGTACGTGAGGGCAAGTTGCGCGCCGTTGTAGCTGGCCGTGAGGTCAAGCTGGCAGGGGCCGGGGGCGCTGCACTGCGTGGCCTGGCCGACAGCGCGCGGGGTGAGGACGGCGCTACTGGGACCGACGGAAGCCGCTGTGTTTTGCACCAATGCGCTGCTGTTCACGCCGCCAACGGTGGTGTTCACGGTCATGGCGTTGGTCGTGGTGATGAGGGCGCAATCGCTCATCAGGCCCTGGGCGTCCAGTTTCAGCAGCCAGGCATCCCCCATACCCGCGCCAAAGGAGGTGGAACTGCCGGCAATTCCCACCCCATCACTCAACTCCCGCACCGAAAAAGCAATTTCGTCCCCCGCGCCGCCATAGCCGCGCTGCCAGACCACGTCCCCCGCTTGCGTCAGCTTCAGCAGCCAGAAATCCTTGCCCCCGCCGCCAAACGAAGCCGTCTCCCCGGCGACCAGATAGCCGCCATCGCCGGTGCGCGCCAACGCGCGGGCCACATCCGCGCCGGCCCCACCGTACCGCTTCTGCCAATTCACGCTCCCATTTGCCGCCAGCTTCATCACCCAAAAATCGGCATTGCCGCTGAAAGAAGACGTCTCGCCCGCCAGCGTCACGCCGCCGTCGTCCGTGGCCTTCACCGCCCACCCCAGGTCATCCCCCGCGCCGCCAAACGTCTTCTGCCATTGGACCACGCCATTGGCATCCAGCTTCACGGCCCACACGTCCCAGTTGCCGGCGCCAAAGGAACTGGTGTAGCCGACGAAGACGAAGCCGCCATCCGTTGTCTGCGCCACGCCGCGGGCAATGTCCCAACCACTCTGACCGTAGACGGTCTGCCAGAGAACGTTGCCGCCACTGTCCAGGCGGACGACCCAGGCATCCCGATTACCCGCGCCAAACGAGGTCGTCTCGCCGACGATGATGAAGCCGAGGTCGGCGGTTTCCTGAATGGCGAAGGCGTGGTTGTGCTGCGTGCCGCCGTAGGTCGTTTGCCACATGAGTGAGCCATCTGCGTGCAGGCGGATCACCCAGTAATCGTGGATGCCCACGCCGAAGCTGCCGCTGGTTCCCACAACGGCCAGACCGCCATCGCCCGTTTGTTGCAAGGCGTTGGCGTATTCGTCAATGACGCCGCCAAACGTCTCGCTCCAGGTGACGGTTCCGGCGGTGTTCACTTTGTATACCCAGGCATCGGAGCCGGAGACGCCAAAGGAGGAGGTGGTCCCGGCCACGGCCAGGCCACCATCGCCGGTCTGCCAGATGTCGTTGGCGACGTCGTCCAGGGTTCCACCGTAGGTGCTGGCCCATTGGCCGCCCGTTTGCGGGGCGGCGGGAGCGATTGCCGGCGGGGCGGCGGCGTGGGTGGCCAGGGTGAAGGTGAGGAGGCCGGCAAGGAGCAAGAGGGGAAGGGTGAGGCGGCGAATCATAGCGGGTTCCTTTTGGTGATAGCGGGGCATGCGGTTGAAAAATGGGGGGCGGTGGAGCGGATTATGCCGGCATCACCGCCTCCGGCATAAACTGGGTCTCATACAACGACGTATAGAGGCCATTGCGCGCCAAAAGCTCCTCGTGCGTGCCCTGTTCCACCAGCCGCCCCTTGTCAACCACCAGGATCACATCGGCGGCCAAAATCGTGGAAAGCCGGTGAGCAATCACCAGACTGGTGCGCCCCTTCATCACCCGATGCAATGCCTCTTGTATCAAGGCTTCCGAGAGCGAATCCAGGTGCGACGTGGCCTCGTCCAAAACCAGAATGCGCGGATTCTTCAAAATGACGCGAGCAATGGCAATGCGCTGGCGCTCGCCGCCACTGAGGCGATAGCCCCGCTCCCCCACCACCGTGTCATAGCCGTCCGGCAGACTGGCGACGAAGTCGTGGATATTGGCCGCTTTGGCCGCGGCCACCATCTCCATATCCGTGGCATCGGGGCGGGCGTAGAGCAGGTTGGCGCGGATAGTGTCATAAAACAGGTAGGTCTCCTGCGTGACCATGCCGATGTTGTCGGACAACGAGGACAGCGTGAGGGATTTCACGTCCTGACCATCAAGGCAGACGCGCCCGGTCGTGGGGTCATAGAGGCGGGGGATCAGGTAGGTGATCGTGGTTTTGCCCGCGCCGCTCGGCCCCACCAGTGCCGCCAACTGTCCGGGGGAGATGGAGAAGTTGAGATCCGTCAGTGCCCAGCGGGGTGATGCCGGCATTTCCTCTTTCTCCCCATCCGCCCCATTTTCCCGCTGCTTGCCCCGCTTCAGGTGTGCCGCGCTGCCGCCCCAGGTAAAGCGGGCAATTTCCGCCAACCCCACGGCCTTGTCTTCATTGGCCTGATAGCTGAAGGTGACATCCTCGAAGCGGATACGCCCTTCCACGTCTTGCAAGGCGACGGCGTCCGGCGCTTCGTCGATCTCCACCGGGATGTCCAACGCCTCAAACACGCGCTCAAAGCTGACCATACTTTGCGCGAATTCGACGGGAGCATTGGTGAGGGCCATCAGAGGACCGTAGAGGCGGGTGAGGTAGTTGCTAAAGGCAACTATCGTGCCGATGGTGAAGGCGTCGCGCAAGACGAGGTAGCCGCCAACCCAAAAGACGACGGCGGTTCCGATGGCGCTGACAACGCCGAGGGCCAGCATGAACCATTGGCTGGTCACGGCTGATAGCACGCCAACGTTACGGACATTGCCGGCATGTTCGCTAAACCGACCCATCTCATGCCCCTGCCGCCCGAACAGCTTCACCAGCAGCGCCCCGCTGATATTCAACGTCTCATTCATGACGTTGTTCATCTCCGCGTTGTATTCCATCGACTTGCGGCGCAAATCACGCAGGCGACGGCCCACCCGTCGCGCCGGAAAGAGGAACAGCGGCAGAATGACCAGCCCCAACAGCGTCAGCCGCCATTCGAGCGCAATCATCACCGCCAGCGTCGTCACCAGGGCGATAATGTTGGAGATAATGCTCACCAACGTGCCCGTGACCGCGCTTTGCGCCCCGATCACATCGTTGTTCAGGCGGGACATCAGCTCGCCCGTGCGCGTCTGCGTGAAGAAGCGCAGCGACATGCGCTGCATGTGTCCGTAGGTTGCCCGCCGCAAATCGTAAATAATGCCCTCGCCCACCTGCGACTGCGTGCGCCGCTGGAAAACGCCAATGATGCCGTTGAGCAAGGGAATGGCGATCATACCCAGCGCCAGCCAGTTCAGGCGGCGAAAATCCTTGTTCGGCAGGGCGTTGTCAATCAGATCGCGGAAGAGCAGAGGGGAAACGAGCGAGAGCGCGGAAATCAGCAATATCGTGAGCAGGAGGAGGGCGACTTTGCGGCGATAGGGGTGAGCAAATCCCCAGACGCGCAGCAGCAGTGCCCGCGATACCCGCGGTCGGTCCTGTTTTTCGTCATGGCTGATGAAAGCCCACCAGCCGCCGCCATGAAAGCCCATAATGTTCTCGTCTTTCAGATTGGTTCATTCTTGACTACTGAAAAAAGGCCAAAAACCGGGTTTTTACACATGAACCACTCTGGTAATTTCGGCCGGACACTCGAAAAACCCGGTTTTTTCAGTGTGGGAGTCGTCGCACAGCTTGAAGCAATTGTAGACGGAAATGATTCCTCCGCAACCTGGAAGAATGGGCAGCTCCCCGGCAAACGGCCAGCTTCAAACCATCAAACGTCGTAACGACTAAAGATTGGCCCCATTTCATGCGCTCAATGGCCATTTTCACCGGAGAAAATGGGTCCAATCTGGCTTCGCCGTTACCAAACGTCAATTATCCATCACCCACTCAACTCTATTTTCAACTGCACGTTGCCGATCATGACGACGTCGCCGGCGGAAATGACCGTAGCGCCGGTGACGGGCAGGTTGTTGAGGCGGGTTCCGTTGCGGCTGCCCAGGTCTTCCAGCCACCATTGCTGGCCGCGCAGGGTGATGAGGGCGTGTTCGCTGGAAGCGTAATTGTCCCGCAGGACGATGGTGTTGTTGGGGGAGCGGCCCAGGCTGGTGATGGGCAGGAGGGGAAAGAGGGTGTCGCGTGCCGGCATTTCTTCCAAACTCCCCACAACCCGCAAATACCCATATCGCCGTTGGCGGTCGCTCATTGTCGTCTCCACCACCCGCATATCCTGATAAACAATCCAGGCGATTCCCCCCAGAAAGGCCAGCAGGAGCAATGCCCCCAACAACCGCAGCGCGAACAACACCACCAACAAGTCCATAACCTACGCCGCATCCTGTTCATCATTGAGCCGGGGACGAAATGCCAGCGTGATGTCCCCATCATCCATGTCGGCGGTCGACGCCGGTTCCCGCTCTGACAATCCCTCCGCATAGATCAAGGTTTCCCCGCTGAGGCCGATCACGTCGCCCGCGGTCAGCACAGACTCTTGCGTAATCCGGCCATTGAGGCGCGTCCCCACACGGCTACCCAGGTCATACAGCACAAAACGCCCATAGCGCCAGCGAATCTGGGCGTGGCGGCGGCTGACGGTGGGGGAATCCAGCACCACGTCATTGTCGTCGCGGCGGCCCAGGTTGGTCACCGGCTGGTTCAGGGACACGTGCTGACGACCATTGACGATGAGAAAGGCATCCAGCGCCTGAATGTCGGCCATCATGGCGGATGCAGTCTGCCGCACTTTGAAGATTTGCGTCGTTTCTTCTTCGTCGGCCATTTCTTCGATGTCGATTTGTACCTGGTGCGGGGAGAGATCGGGATCCGGGATCAGCTCTAATGCCGGCATTACCGCCAAAGTCAGGCCAGATTGTTTCATCAAGGAAACGAGTTGCCGCAGGACCTCCGACGGCACATCCGCATGTTGCCGCGCCAACTGCGCCATATCCCCAGGGTGCAGTCGCAAACGGCACACCGACACGACCAATCCCTGTTGCTCCCGATCCTCCAGCACGCGATGAAGCTGCGTCGCCGCCTCCAGCGCCGTAAACTGTCCCCCCAGCAAACGGCTAAAAGAGCCTTCCACGAATCGCTGCGCCAATTGTTCAAAGGAGGTGAATCGCTTCTTGCGTGCCATGAGGAAAGATTATAGTGTGCCCAAAATACCGCGTCAACCAGAGGTCATGGGTCTTCTCTGCACCCAAGCAGCAGCCACAAACCGCGGCACAGACGCGCCCCCAGCCGTTAGCCCGCCACCTGCCCATCCTGTATACTTCCTGCCATGAACGAACCAGCCTTTCGCCTGACCACGCTCGCCTCTTGCGCCGGTTGAGCTTCCAAGCTCGGCCCCGCCGACCTGGCGCACGTGTTGCAGCCACTCCAAAACATCTTCAATCCCGCGGACTATCCCCGCCTGCTGGTTGGACTGGCGGCGGCGGACGATGCCGCCGTCTACCAGATCAACGACCGGCAGGCCATCATCAGCACCACCGACTTCTTCCCGCCTGTCGTGGACGATCCGTATGATTTCGGGGCAATTGCCGCCGCCAATGCCCTTTCCGACATCTACGCCATGGGTGGTGAGGTGCTGTTTGCCATCAATCTGGTCGCCTTCCCCGAGGACGTGGACCGAGACATCTTGCGCGAGATTCTGCGCGGCGGCGCGGAAAAAGTAGCCGAGGCGGGCGGCGTTATCGCCGGCGGACACAGCATTACGGACAAGGAACCGAAGTATGGTCTGGCCGTGACCGGATGGGTGCACCCGCGGCAGATCAAGACCAAAGGCGGAGCCAACCCTGGCGATCGGCTCTTCCTCACCAAACCACTGGGAACCGGCATGGTCACAACGGCGCTGAAGCAGGGACTGGCCCACGCCGACGACGTGCAGGCAGCCGTGGCAAGCATGAAGCAACTGAACAAGGCAGCGGCGCAGGCGGCCATTGCCGCCGGTGTGCGCGCCATGACGGATGTGACCGGCTTTGGCCTGTTGGGGCACGCGCACGAAATGGCCCACCTGGGGCACGTACGCTTCCGCTTGCGCGCGGACCAACTGCCGTGGCTGCCCGGCGCACGGCGTTATGCGGAAATGGGCGCATTTCCCGGCGGCGCGCACCGCAACTATGACTACTTCCATCCCTGGGTCACGTTCGCCCCGGACATCGACGATACGCTGCAAAATATGCTGTGGACGCCCGAAACCTCCGGCGGCATCTTCACCGCCGTTCCCGCCGCGGCCGTGGCCGAGTTCCAGGCGCATTTTCCCGCCGCGCGGCCGGTCGGCGACGTTTTACCGGGCGATGGCCAAATCGAAGTGGTGTGATGACTTCCGGAAAGGTCCCTGGTCAAACTGGAGATTGGACCCATTTCGCGCGCTCAATGTCCATTTTCACCGGAGAAAATGGGGCCAATCTGGCTTACTGGTCAAACTGGAGATTGGACCCATTTCACGCGCTCAACGTCCATTTTCACCAGAGAAAATGGGGCCAATCTGGCATAGCAATTACAATTCCCCCATTAATTATCCCCCCCTGAGGCATTCTGATGGACCGAACCGTTCCCAGCCGTGCAAACGAAGAAATCAACCTGTACATTCGCACCTACTACTCCTTGCTGCGCAGCAGCCACGAAGTGCAGATCAGAACGCTGATTGAGGCGCACACGCGCATGAACTCGGCGCTGCACGTCGATGCGGACGAGACCACGCCCGACATGGCCGCCTTCATCTACAGCATCTTACGGCTCCCCGGCTGCATCCTCAGCGACGCCGACCGCGTGGTCATGGGGCAGTCCGCCGACCTGTTCGTACGTCATGGCTACACGAATATCCGCACGTGGCAGCGCGTCGATCAGCCGGCGCGTCGTCGCCGCGTCCACTACGATGGCAAGCGGACGCTGGCCGTGTACATCACCAGCCGCTCCGACATTGATGACATCATTCCTACGCTCACCGCGTACCAGATCGAACGGGATAAGCTGCACTGGCAGTTGAGTGATACCGGCGTGCGCAACCTGCTGCAAGCCCGCCTGGAAACCGGGCTAAATGATGATGACCTGAAGCAATTAGCGAAAAAAACACAGGTGAGCGAAGACGATTGGGACAGGCTGAGCCGCATCTGGAAGAAGGACGCGGCCAGGAACTTGCTGGCAATCGCGCAGAAGAGGCAGAAGATCGCGGTGCGGTTGTTGGGCAGTTCGCTGGCGGATTACAATAGAGCCACGCGGCGATGGTGGTCCAATGTGGAAGAAACCATGAAACATATCTCCTTCCATGATCGTCCGGTTTACTTTGTCTCCAGCAACACACACAGTCTGGCGAACGTGATCAGTGGCTATGCGCGGTTGCAGCGGGACGAGTTGGTGTCGTTCATTCAGGCGAACGGGGACGGCGAGATGCAGCGGGAGTATGCGGACATCATACAGCGAAATGTGCCCAGCAACTTGGAGAATTTTTTCTACTATGCGCTGAAGAAGTATGAAGGCGCACACCCGGAAACGGTATCACGGCGCATTGAGCAGGAGGAGAATGCCGGCATTACGCGCATTCTCAGCCAGGAAGCATACGACATCGAAGTCCAGGTCGTGGACATGAGCCGTATCAAACCCGACCTGATGGACCCCCGCCTCCGGTTCCCCGGCATGGAACACTTGATCGACAGCGACGCCCTCATCGTCAACATCGACTTTCCCCTGGGCATGGCCGCCTACGAAATCCTCTCCGAAATCTCCAGCAACGTAGACCAGGTTCGCGGCGTGTACATCATGGGCAAAGCCGCCACCCTCAACGGGCGTATCGGCGACGTCATGCTGCCCAAAGTGATTCACGACGAACAGTCCCTGAACACATTTCTCATTGAAAACTGCTTCGCCGCCGAAGACGTAGCCCCCTACCTCGTCTACGGAACCGTGCTGGACAACCAGAAAGCCATCAGCGTACGGGGCACATTCCTGCAAAACGAGCAGTACATGGCCATCTTCTACCAAGAAGGCTACACTATCCTGGAAATGGAAGCCGGCCCCTATCTCAGTTCCGTCTACGAAATGGTGCGTCCGCAACGGTATCCCCAAAACGAACTGATTGACCTGCACGAAGCCCCATTCCCCATTGGCATCCTGCATTACGCCTCGGACACACCCTTCAGCAAAGGCAAAAACCTGGGGTCGCAAAACCTCTCCTATTTCGGTATGGACCCCACCTACGCCACCATGATCGCCATCGTCCGCGCCATCTTCCGCGAAGAAGTGCGACGACTGAGCAGCGAGAAAATCCTGAATCACTTCCTCGACCGCCACCGCGCGTAGCCCGTTATCTATCTTCCCGGAAGCTATGAGCTTCCAGGAAGATGAAAGGAATTCCTCATGTCCTATCCATCCGTCTATCACCAACGCCTGGCCCTCCTCCGCGCACAATTCCCCGCCTGGGGCATTGACGCCATTCTCATCGGCAGTCCGCAAAATCGCCGCTGGCTCAGCGGCTTCACCGGCTCCGCCGCGCAACTCATCATCACCGCCGACCGGGCACTGCTGGCGACGGACTCGCGCTATTGGGAGCAGGCCGCGCATGAAGCGCCGGCATTTCAACTGTGGAAGTTGGGGCACGACCGCGAAGGAGACTTCGAGGCGGCGGTGGCGGCCAGCGGGGCAACGCGCATTGGCGTGGAAAGCCAGCACATGACGCTGGCGGCGTTTGCGCGCTTGCGCCGGATGACGGGGGTTGACTGGGTGGAATGCAAGGAAACGGTGGAGCCGATGCGGGCTATCAAGTCGGAGGCGGAGATAGATTTGATTGCCCAGGCCGCGGCCATCACGGACGCCGCCATGAACCAGATGCAGACGTTGGCTCGTGCCGGCATAACCGAGAAAGAACTCGCCTGGCTGTTGGAACGCACCATGCGCGAAGCGGGCGCGGACGGCATGGCCTTCACCGTCATCGTCGCCAGCGGCCCCAACGCGGCGCTGCCGCACCACCACCCCGGCGACCGCCGCCTGCAAGCGGGCGACGCCATCGTCGTGGACATGGGGGCGATGCTGGATGGCTACCATAGCGATCTGACGCGCACCTTTTTCCTGGGCGCGGAACCGGATGATGCGTTTTGGGAGGTGTACAACCTGGTTTTGGCGGCACAGGAAGCGGCTCTTGATGGCCTTCGTGCCGGCATAACGGGCAAAGAAGCAGACGCCCTGGCCCGCGACGTGATCACCGCCGCCGGGCACAGCGAGCATTTCGGGCATGGATTGGGACACGGCGTCGGCCTGGAAATCCACGAGGAACCGCGCCTCTCCGTGCTGCGCGAGCAGGAAAAGCTGGCCAGCGGCATGGTCGTCACCGTCGAACCCGGCGTCTACATCCCCGGCTGGGGCGGCGTGCGCATCGAAGACCTGGCCCTGGTCACGGAAAACGGCATCCACCTCCTCAGCCACGCCGCGAAGAATCCGATCATTCCCCAGCGGTAAATAGGTGTGTATCATAATTGTTGAACGAACTGGCGATCGTCAACACACTGGACCCCTTCCCCTTCCTGGGCATGGCCGTCAACTACGCCTGCCAGAGCGATCCCGCCACCTGCACGGCAGCACCAACCTGCGCGGACGGGAGCAACTGACGGCAAACGCCACCTCGGGGCGCTTCCATCGTGCATTGGCGGGTTTCCCATTTCCGCAACGTTACCTCTTGCCACCGGAACTTCGTAAAAAAGCCTCGATGACCGACCACTTACCCAAGAGGATTTTCGCTCACCGGCGGGCAAAACAGGCTGCCGCGAGTGTTTCGACCTGAAAACAAGTCTGTTTGGTCACATTTTTAGGGTTCTTGGTGATGGATGCCGGCATCTAAACAATACCGGCTTCCCTTAATTGATTGTTTATGTCAATAAACTTAGCAGAAAGTAGAGTGGTTATTTTGATGCAAGGTAACTACAAGCCTCTCCAGGAGAGGCTTAGTAACCGCCCGAAAACAACTTCACACTTCTTGCGGGCGGTTACTGCCAAGCTGCCCGCACATTTCCGCTAATTTAATTGCGGGCAGCCACTTAGTTGTAATACCTCAATACATCGTGAAAACGATTTTAGACCTTAACAACCGAATAAGGCAAATAGCAGCGGGCATTGTAATAAATCAGCCCCAGGTCGTCGTTGTGCTTCTGGCCGGTGAAGCCGCGGTCGGTGTAGGTTTGGCTGGGCGCGGTGCGGTAGCTGCCGAAGGCTTGCCCTGAGTTTATCGAAGGGGAGGTAGCGGGCGCGGCTGCCGGCAACCAGGCCGCCACCATTATTGAAGCTCATGACGCTGTTGCTGCCCAGGCCTGCCCTGAGCCTGCCGAAGTGTGGTCCGTATGTAAGTGTAGCAGGTTGTTGGTCTCGCCAGGGACGACCTTCCGAACGGCGACCGCCTGGCCGGACGCAGTCGGTTCTGGGACAACATTTTCGTTGAACGGCTGTGGCGGTCAGTCAAACACGAGAACATTTACATCCAAGAGTACGATACAGTGTCCGACCTGACCACCGGCTTGGCAGACTGCTTCCAGCTCTGCAATTACGAACGCCCGCATCAGGACCTTGGCTACCTGACACCTGCCGATATTCATTTTGCCGCTAACACTCCAATTCTGTGACCCAATGATCCACCTTAATTTCGTCAATCCGTGGTCTTGACAATGGGGGTCACTTTACTATGATGTGGTCGAGGAATTGACGGCCCAACGCCAGGCTGTGCTGGCCGCCACGTATGCGCAACATCCAGAATGATTTGTGCGGGGACAGCCAGTGGCGCCGAAGCTGGCAACGGCCGTTTGGATTAACCCGCCTCAGCAGGTGGGTGACGAGCAACCGTCGTAGGGGCTCAAGTGGAAAACGCTCCGCAGGCTCCGCGTTTTCCACTTGTCCATCAGCCCAATGAGCGAGACATTGCTCTCTAATTTATCGATTTTCGTGTCTCAAAACTATTGACACATTCCGACCATCATGCCCGTTAATACCTGGTACAGTCGCGGGTGTAATTTGATACTGCATCGCGCAGGAGAGTTTTCTATGGTCTTGGTTCAACTCGATAAGTAAAGCTACTGCAACTATGCAGTGCATCCATGTTAGGAATACCCTTTAGTCCCAATAGAGACTCTTTTCCATAAAGATTAGGATAAGATAGCATTAAGAATTCGTAGTCTTCTAGATGATCCCTGAAGCAGTAGGTCTGGTCATGCCTATAATCAGTTCCTCCGAATTCATTGTATTCAATCAGGTATTTGCAAAAGTAACAAGCCTGCAATTTATAGGAGGGTCCTAATTGCGTGCGTAGGTCCTCTGCAGCATTCCCAAAATCAAGATGTTTTTGAGTCTCGATACGCTTTTGGTCTATATACAATCTCAATTTGTACACAACTGTGCCTGAATCTCGAACACTGTAAGGATATAACCACTCTTCTAGATCAGAAATCATGTGTGAGTCTTCACTAACTATAATAACTTTATGAAAGAGGACTATTGCACTGGTAAGTGGGAGTTGGTCTAATATATTGGATAAAGCATCAAAGTATTTTGCGCTCTCACTTTTATATTCTTTGTTTTGGATGTTCACACGAAACATGAAGCCGACAGATCGCCCATACCTATATTCTACCTGTATGACTTCCCTATAACCGTCGTTAATAAAATAGCCGACATGACGGCGTGCAACCTGACTGTTAGGATCTTTTTCAAGAGACTTCATCCCCTTACTCCATTTTCATTTTAGCATATACTATGGCGTGGATTTGCCTAATGAGCGAATCCACATGTTTAACCTATCAAAAACATTACCAGAATTTCCTGCACCTGCAAAGACTGAAAAATGGCCAGGACCATATTGTTCAGTATAAACAGGTCTTCCTACCCGTAAATCATCAGCCAGTTGAACATAATCATCGTAAGAATGAATCCAATTCCTTTCAGTTTGAGGAAGTGGAGTATCACCGTTCCTTACACAATTCCGACAAAAAACTGAAGCGCCATCTTCATCTACTCTTAATCTACCAGTTCTGCGTACTAAATCCGGTTGGTGAGTTCCACAATTTAAGCATGTGTTACCATTTGCTCCTAGTGAATTGATACCTCCACCTCCGAAGCCGCCAACACCGTCAGCTTTTTCTCCCAAGTCAGCTTCCATAGCATAAATTAACGCTCCTGACACAGTCAATAGTTCAGCCATATCCGCAATGGGATAAAGTCCGTTCACCCCGTGGTTTATGAAGCTCATTGCGCCTGTAATGGATTCTGTAACAATTGCGTTAGCGGAAGCACCATCTTCCATACCTAATGGAAGAATAAATGAAAACTGTCTTATGATTATTTGGCCGATCGGGTTATCATTTGGATTACTAAATTCAGTGTTTTGTATCAAGTAATCAATGAAGTTTGATCCCCATGAATCTGGATCTGACAGACAGCCTTCATAATCACAGCCATCTGATGGTCTATGTCCCGAAGGGTCAATCAGTGTAAGAGGCGAATTGAGAACATAGGCGTATCGGTTAAAGAATTGGGGATTTGTGGCATCCGGCACAATCGTATCCGCATTCACAAACCGGCCCACGCCGGGGAGGTAATAGCGCGCATTGTAGTAGATGAGGCCGAGGTCGTCGTTGTGCTGCTGCCCGATGAGTAAGGTATTGCTCACTAATTTATTGGTTTTAGTGTCCCAAAACTATTGACACATTCCGCCCCATTTAGCTTATGGCAACCATACCAACACGAACGCTGAAGGAATGTCCAACCTTTGTACAACCTCGTTATCCTGTATATTCACAATAGTAATGCCCTCAAATTGCAGGGCTACATACTGGCTATCGTATGACCACGCAAGATAAGAGCCGCTTTGTAGCCCAGGCACCATCTGACTTGTCCAGATAATTTCCTTGCTAATGATGCTATTTATAAGGTCGCAAGCATAAGCGGCGCATGTTCCATCATAGGCAATGTAAAGATCATTGGGTGCCCAATCAAGCATAGAATAATATCTCACTTCCGGCTGGTCTATTACAAAGGATGCTAGAGTTGAACGCTCTACTAAATGCAGCGAGGATCTTCCTTTTTCAGCGTCGTACAGAGGAAAGGCAACGAGGTTACGGTTATGGGACCATTCCCACCTATCATTTGGAGTCCTTAACTGGGCCAGTATTTTCGCCGGAGCTCTTGTTGTCGTCCACAGAAAACCGGTCTCTTCCATGACCACATAATAGGATACTGGTGCAGTATAGTACGATTGTATGTCAATCCAATTCTCTTTTGCGGGACACCAAGTTGCTAATTCACTTGTCTTCGGTGAAGGCGCCAGCAAACAGCCAAAAGCAAAACCCGTATCTTCGACTTCAACTTGTTTCTGATGCCTGTTAATAATGTAAGCACGTACAGGAGAAAAATCATTATAACGTTGACTGATAATGCTTGGCTCAAGCAGCAGATAATCATTGCTAATCCACCATAAAATGAATGTGTCATGTTCTAAATCAGAAAAGCTCAGGATCAATTCAGGTGACCATTCAACTAAATTCGACAGCCATAGTTCTGATTTTTGCGGAGTATGAATCCAATAAGCTACCGTTTCCTCGTCAGGTGAAACAGCAAAGCCCCACACCAACCAATCTTCTTCCTTAGGTACAAGGCGTTCTACTTCGCTAGTTTCCATCGCTACCCGCAGCAAACCTTCGTCAAAAGAGCTAATGAACAAAGACCCACCAGGAGTTTCGGGTTCTATAGCTGGCGTTGGTTCGGGCGTCGGTGTCTCTGTCGCCGTGGCTCCAGCTACCATCGCCAACAAAGCACTAGTGGCAATGTGGTCATTTGTGGCCGTTAGCAGTACTGAGACGGTAGCAGTGATTGGTTCTATGTCTGTTGGTCGACTTGGTGGTGGTGGAGTACCTGGGTTCGCTTCATTAGGAGCCGCTTGTATTCCTTTGGCAGTGTCCCTATCTACGTCGGGCGACGGGTTGCATCCAACTACTAATCCCACAAGAAGATAGATTGTTATCACCAACAGAAAGTTCTTGACTTGGATCGTCATTTTACATACCTCCTATGCAACAGATGGCAGTCTGGCCTAAATATACCGAGATTTCTTGTGGTCAGGCGATTTTTATCGTACGTTAGGGCCATGGATACTGTCGCCAATAAACCATCTCCCTCGATAATCCCCAAGGTGGCATCAAACCATTGCCCTTGCGCCAGCCGGTTGCTGTCGCGTCGCGGAGCCGTCCTTCACTCAGAGCTAAATCTCGTATTGAAGCACTTCGAGTTTCTCCTTGACGTACCGATACGTGAAAGAATGAATCTGCCCCATTTGTTGGGTCTGGGATACCCCTACTATAGGTATCTAG